>JAFTBA010000276.1 GCA_017458545.1 Synergistaceae bacterium
AAACTTTCGGCCAGCCATGTGCTAGTGCCTCCTTAATTTGGGATTTGCTATGTTATAACGACAAGCACATAACCTTATCCCAATAAGCATTATGGTATAATTGAGCCACTAAATGCAAGGGACAAACAAAGTTTTTGACTTTTGATTATGTGCTATGTTTATACTTAAGCAAAATTATTATAACACATACCCTTGTTGTTTTTGTACTTTTTCAAAATAACTTCCCGTAAAATTCGCGCAGATTCCAAAAATTTACAGTCTAAATTTACAGACTCACAAAAAACAAAAAATAAACAGGGACATTGCAATGTTTAACGATGTCCCTGTCCGTTATTCTCTCTGAACGTTCTCAGGCTCTAAACCGCTGCAGGAAAATTTACCTCCTGACTGTTCGCCTCATGTATCTGTCTCAGTATCTCAACTGCTACCTCAAGTGCTTTCTTCCCGTCGCCTCCTCCAACAACAGGCGGTCTGTGTTCCCTCACGCACCTCACGAAATCAGCAAGCTCTAATTTCAGCGGTTCGCTCTTAGGGAAAACAGGTGTCTCACGAATCTCTACCTGTCCCTCAGGATTATTCACGCACCTCGAAATCTGTACCGTCTGCAATTCGTAGTTCACCGTTATCTGTCTCTCGCGTTCTACAACTTCAAGCTGTCTGCATTTCTTCTGCGCGCACCTCGATGTCAGTATATGCGCAAGCGTTCCGTCCTCAAACGTTATATGTACGTCAGCTATGTCTTCGTGTTCGGTGAAAACACATGCACCTGTTGCGGCAATCTTCGTTATCTTAGAAGGCACCAGCGACATCACTATGTCTATGTCGTGAATCATCAGGTCAAGCACTACTCCTACATCATTAATTCTCGGCGTAAAAGGTGCTGTCCTCCTCGCGTCAAGGTAAACGGGTCTGCATGTTATCCCAGAAATATATCTTATCGCACTGTTGAAACGCTCTATATGTCCCACCTGTAACACTAAATTTTTCCTGTCGGCTATGTCCAGTAATTCCCCTGCCTCCGAAGGTTTCACAGTTACAGGCTTCTCGACAAGAACATGTATTCCTGCTTCAAGTGCCGTCTTCGCTATCTCATAATGCTGACTTGTAGGAACTACTACAGATATTGCATCGGGTGATTTACGCCGTATAAGTTCTTCGAGCGAACCGTATGCAGGTACTCCTAAATGTTCACCGATGAATCTCGCGCGTTCAATATCGCTGTCGGCAACCCCTACGAGCTGGGCATCAGGTAACTCAGTATAAATCCTTGCATGATGCTGCCCTAAATGCCCTACGCCTATAACTGCAACTCTCTCTGTCATGATTAATATCCTGTCCCCTTATTGAAAATATCTGTGAAAATATCTCTATTGTTACTTATCACACAATACGTAATTTTTGTGGCATAATAATACGAAATTTTTTTCGGGAGGTAAAGTACTCATGACTAAACAGGAAATAATCGCAAAGGTTAATGAACTTATTGCTGCACCTTCAGTTTGTGCTAAAGTCAAAGAAGCTGCTGAGGCTTACTTGAAATCGCAGGACAAAAAATCTGCTGAAGCTCTCGTTAAAGCACTTGAGGCTGAAGTCTGTACTGTTGACGAACTGATAGGGCTGTGCGAGTCCGAAACAGGTGCAAAATTTTTCGGTGCTGAGAAAGCTAAGGCAATGGCTGAACAGGCTAAGAAATCAAAAGATAACGGCAATAAATATTGTATTTACCCCGCTTGTCAGGCAGGAAGTGTAATTTACGAAAACAGAGAAATGTTATAATCTTAGGGTACAGCGCGTACAAACTGTCAAAGAATTTCGAGGAATGCTGCATACGTACCTTTAAGGCAACGACATGCAGTATTTTTTTTCTGTTGAGTTGTAGCAAGTTTCAATTCATGATAATCTTTCTACACTTTAATACATAAAGGAGATCACATGTTTTTCGACAGCATAAAAAAATTATTAGGGCTTGATCCCAACGACAGGGCTTTACAGAAATACGGCAGCCTCGTCGAAATTGTAAACTCATATTCGGAAAGCATACACGCTAAATCAGACAGCGAAATCAAATCACGCTTTCAGGAACTCAAAGCTCAGGTTCAGAATGAAGGCTCTGAACTTGATGACGTACTCCCCGAAGTTTTTGCCATCGTCCGAGAAGTCAGCGATCGTACTATCGGCCTCCGTCATTATGACGTTCAGCTCATAGGCGGTATGGCTCTTCATGACGGACGCATCGCTGAAATGAAAACAGGTGAAGGCAAAACTTTAGTCGCTCCTCTCGCAATAGTACTTAACGCAATGAACGGTCAGGGCGTTCACTTGGTTACAGTCAACGACTACTTAGCCAAACGCGATGCAGAATGGATGTCCCCTGTCTATAATTTCTTGGGACTGACAGCAGGTGTAATTTACCCCTACATGCCCGAAGACGAACGCATTAACGCTTACAAAGCGGACATCACTTACGGTACTAACTCCGAGTTCGGGTTCGATTACTTACGCGATAACATGGCCATGCGCGAGTCAGAGATGGTTCAGAGAGGTCATAACTTCTGCATAGTTGACGAGGTAGACTCGATTCTCATTGACGAGGCAAGAACTCCGCTAATCATTTCCGGACCGTCTGATGATGACGCAGGACTCTACGTTAAAGCCGACAGTGCTGCCCGTAACTTGAAAGAGGGCACGGACTTTGAGAAGGACGAAAAAGAAAAAAGCATTTCCATGACCGAAGCAGGTATTCAGAAATGCGAGGATTTTCTTAAAATGCCGGGCTTATTCTCTGACGCTGCACATTCCGATTTGGCTCACAGAGTCGTTCAGTCGTTAAAAGCTCACACACTCTACAAACGCGACATTGATTATGTCGTTAAAGACGGCGAAGTAGTAATCGTTGACGAGTTCACGGGCAGATTAATGGTCGGCAGAAGATACTCTGACGGATTACATCAGGCCATCGAAGCCAAAGAACGCGTTAAAGTCGGCAGAGAGTCTCAGACATTAGCGACAATAACACTGCAAAATTATTTCAGAATGTATCACAAGCTCGCAGGTATGACGGGTACTGCTGCAACTGAAGCGGAAGAGTTCAGGGAAATTTACGGCCTTCAGGTTGTGAGCATTCCGACTCACAGGCCGATGATTCGAGTCGACAATCCCGATGTTATTTACGCAACCGAACACGAGAAATTCAGTGCAGTTGCCGATGAGGTTGCAGAACGCCACAAGAACGGTCAGCCTGTTTTAGTAGGCACAACCTCAATCGAAAACTCCGAGAGAGTCAGCAAACTCCTCAAAGCCCGGAAAATACCCCATCAGGTTCTCAACGCCAAGTATCATGAGAAAGAAGCCTACATAGTTGCTCAGGCAGGCCGTGAGGGAGCTGTTACCGTTGCAACAAACATGGCAGGACGCGGAACTGACATAATGCTCGGCGGTAACCCTGAGTTTCTTGCTAAGGACAAGTCGCGCGATGACCCTGCAGAGTACGAACGCCTGTTCAAAGAGTTCACTGCCTCATGCAGTGCCGAACACGAACGCGTAGTGAAAGCAGGAGGACTCGCAATAATAGGCACTGAACGCCACGAGTCACGCAGAATCGATAACCAGTTGCGCGGACGTTCAGGCCGTCAGGGTGATCCTGGAACTTCGCGTTTTTACCTGTCGCTTGAGGATAATCTGCTGAGGCTGTTCGGGTCTGAAAAGATTCAGCCGTTAATGGGCAAATTAGGACTTAAGGACGGCGAAGCAATAGAGTCCTCAGTGTTGAGCAGAATAATAGAGAACTCACAGAAGAAAGTTGAGGAATTACATTTCGACATCAGAAAACAGCTGCTTGCTTACGACAACGTTATGAATCAGCAGAGGGAAGCAATATATTCCGAGCGCGGTGAAATTCTTGCGACACCTGATGACGAAATGACAGGCTACGGCTGGGAAGTAGTGCGCGGAGTCATTAATGACATTCTCGATAAATATTTCCCTGAAGGCCATGAGGCTGAGCCTGACCCTCAGAGGGCAGCGGCAAGATTAAAGGCATTATTCGGTGCAGGTGCTGAAGGGAAAATAGCTGAAGTTGACAACCGACTCGATATGGAAGGAATGAGGAATGAGATTCTTGACGGCGTTAAGGTGCGTTACGACTCGAAAATCTCTGAGCTTAACGCTAAACAGGAAGTTCCTAATATAGCAGGTTCAATCATACGTTTTATACTGCTTGATACTTTGGACTCAGCGTGGCGCGAACACTTAACGGGTATGGACGAACTCAGGCGCGGTATCGGCCTGCGTGCAATAGGACAGAAAGACCCCTTAATAGAATACCAGTTCGAGTCGTATAACCTGTTTACCGAGATGATGGAGAGGGTTAAGAATACTTTTACCGAACAGATATTCAGGGTGAGACTGTTCAGCGAGGAGTCCAGGCGCGAGCGTAAAATGACTATGGAAAAACAGGAGTTCAAAATGTCTGGCGCAGCAGTTTCAGACTCACCGCGCGAACCCGTAAGAAAAACCGTTAAGGTAGGACGTAATGACCCCTGCCCCTGCGGTTCAGGCAAAAAATATAAATATTGTCACGGAAGGGGGCTGTAATTCAGTGAAACATAAATTTTTTCTGACAGCCGTTATTCTTGTAACGGTGTTATGCACCGTGTCATATGCAGGTGATTTAGGTGATTGGTCGCGTTTCAGAATGCCTGACATTGATGAGATGAACATGTCCGAAATGATGTCGGATTATTCGGGAACAGGTGAGTTTGTTGAAACTGAAACAAAGGGCTATAACCTTCAGCGTATGAAACAGATAAACCCCGACTTCAACACTTACCCCGAAGCTCACGGAATAATCTGGCTCAAACACGTAACATATTCGCGTTCCGATACGGGAGGAGTCGATATAACTCGGCTTTACGTTATTTTGGGACGGAGGGGTTTATCAGGCAAGTGGTTAAACTGGAACATTCAGACCCCTGCAAAAGGTTCAACTGAGATTCTTGACGCGAGCGTTTACGATTTCAATTCACTGGCGCGGATAAACAATGTCCCGGTTGAGGAGGACGTTTCAGCAGGAATTAAGAGCGTTAAGTTTATGGGACTTCCCGATACTTTTATCATTGCAATTTCGTGGAAGGAGACTCTTCCCGATATGCTGAGTATTGAGGGGCTTGTTTGGTTTCAGGAGGAGTTAAGGGTTTGGGAGGCAATCGCTGAAGTACATTCACCCCAGAAATTAAACACAATAACTTTCCCTGAACCGCTTACTCCGGAACTAGAGAATCTCGGAATTGAAACCGTTTACAACTGGAGGCGCATTAATACCGACCCTTACAACGACTCCGCAGAACTTGCGCGCATTCACAGGGCAGGTGTAGTGTTCAGCACTAAGCAGGGTTATTCGGGTCTTCAGTCTGCGGTTAAAGAGGCAGAGTCAACAGGTGATATTCATGCACCTGCCGAAGCACTTTCGGCGTTCAAACGCTCAAAGGACGCAGGGACTCAAAAGTTAATCGAATGGCTTTTATCCCAGCCCGAAATAATTTTGGCCGAAGGTACTCCGCGAAAAATTCCTTCAACAGGAGCTTGGACTAAACGCGAAAAAATACTGCTCGCTAAATCGTGGCTTAACTCCCAGAAAGTTAATGCCTCATTATGCTGGGATCTTCCTTTTGAACCCGATGAAAGGACTCCGATTAATTCGGCAATGTTTTTGAATCCGTTGCTTGATGTTCAGGATATTAAGGGCGTAACATTCCATGACATGAATATTTCTTCGCCTTCATTGCTCGGCGGTCTAAAAGTTTTCAGCATAAACAACAGTGAAAAACTCTTCTCAAGGCGCATACCCTCCTCCAAATCAGGCGATAACAGACTCAGTGCAGTTATGGATCTGCGTTTAACCGAACAGGGAATAATGAACGGTACTGTCAGGATAATTCCGCGAGGAGCATGGGCAGCGTTTCTTTTGGGGAATAACCCCGATGACGGTACGGCAAGAGGAGCATTGCTCTCACTGTTCCCGTTACTGAGCAATTACAGGGATGTTAAGTACAGGAATGTTAAGGGAGCTGCTGAAATTTCGTTTGAGGTTGACAATAAGCCCGGTATAGGCGGAACAGGCAGAGGAATTTTAGCGATACTTCCATTTTTCGAGCCTTCGTTTGTGAGGAGACTTGGAACTTATGAGCCTCCCGTTGAAATAAAATTCCCGTTCATAATCGACATGAATATAACATTGTCATTCCCTAAGAACGCAAGTGAGGCACTTGTTTCGGGTAAGACACAGAAGAACCCCGACAGGATAAATTACAGCGACAGTTACCTCAACAAAAGGCACAGGCTCATAGCCGAATCGCGCTTTGAACTCAACATGCAGAGCGTTTCATCAGGTAACATGTCATTATTGAGAAGGTGTCTTGAAGGCTGGCGTTTATTTGCGGCCAGACATATACCGATAAGGTAGAGATAAGATAAAGATAAGATAGAGACAGATTTGCAGGTGAAAATTTATGACAGGTGAAAATACAGCGGAATTAAAACTTAATGAGGCACTTAATGACGCGGTTAAGTCGCTCGGAGTTGAAGGTGTAAACGCAGAATTTGAACGCCCTAAGCATGAAGGACACGGCGACAGGGCTGCCAATGTTGCTATGAGGCTGGCTAAAACTCTCAAGGCCAATCCCAAAGAAATCGCAGGGAGAATCATTGACGCGCTTAAATCTGACGTTATATCAGGTACTGAAATTGCAGGGCCTGGATTCATTAATGTCTTTCTGTCCGGGAAATTCTATGCCGATTCAGTTGCCGATATACTCAGACAGGGAATTAATTACGGCGGTGTTAATCTCGGAATGAACAGGCGCATTCAGGTTGAATTTGTCAGCGCGAATCCTACAGGGCCGTTACACATAGGACACGGAAGAGGCGCAGCAGTAGGCGATTCAGTAGCAAGAATATTAAAGTTTACCGGCTGGGACGTTCAGAGGGAATATTACCTTAACGACTCGGGACTCCAAATCACTAACTTAGGTAAATCGACTCAGGCAAGATATTTCGAGCTGCTCGGAAAGAATGATGTACCTTTCCCTGAAAACGGCTACAGGGGTGAATATCTTTACGACATCGCTAAGGAGATAATCGCTTCAGAGGGCAGTAAGTTTCTTGATGTACCTTTAGATGAGAGCCTCGACTATTTCAAGAAATATGCAGCCGATAAAATAATGACGGGTATACGAGAAGATTTAGAGATGTTCCGTGTGAGCTTCGATAAATTTTTCTCTGAGGGTTATCTGCATGAGAACGGCCTCGTTAAGTCAGCAATGAATGAGCTTAAAGAAAACGGTTATGCTTACGAACAGGACGGAGCATTGTGGTTCAAAACCGAGTCGACAATAGGCGATGACAAAGACAGGGTTTTAATCAGGGCGAACGGTATACCGACATATTACGCTTCAGACATAGCATATCACCGCGACAAGTTCATCACGAGAAAATTTGAACGGGTGATTGACGTTTGGGGAGCGGATCATCACGGTTATATTGCCAGAATGAAAGCGGCAGTTAAAGCAATGGGACGCAATCCCGATGATTTTACAGTGCTGCTGATACAGCTGGTTAATCTGTTGAGGGACGGCAGGATAGTAACTATGTCGACAAGGGCAGGAGAGTTTATAACTTTGCGTGAAGTGCTTGAGGAGGCAGGAACAGATGCAGCGAGGTTCTTTTTCCTTATGAGGAGGAGTGACTCGCAGCTTGATTTTGATTTGGACCTGGCCAAGAAAGAAGGTAATGAGAATCCTGTTTACTACGTGCAGTATGCTCACGCGAGAATTTCGGGAATCCTCCGCGAGTACGCTAACAGGGTCGGTAATCCCGAAACGCTTTCACCCGATGAAATACCTGCTGAAGTTTTCGGTAACAGGGATGCTAAGGAACTTGCAGACGTATTAACGCGCTACCCTGAAGCAGTGCGTGAGGCATCAGAGGAATTAGCACCGCAGGTGATAACGGGGTACGTGATGAATCTTGCCGGAGTGTTTCACTCATTCTACAACACCAACAGGATAATAGACGAGCCTGACGCAGGAGTGAGGGCCGGGAGGATAAACATAGTGAGGGCAGCGAAGGCAGTAATAGCTTCAAGCCTTGAATTACTCGGAGTAACTGCGCCGGAGAGAATGTGAGATGCCTTCGTTCAAACAAATGCTGTTCTTTGCGCTGGCAGTAATATTAGCAGCGATAACATGGAGTTATTATAGATTTGAGTTTGACAGGATAGCGCAGATAAGGGAACAGATAGTGAAGAGCGAAATTATCCTGAAACAGAAACAGGACGCAGTAAGGGATTACAAGGAGAAAGTAGAGTTCTATAAGACTCAGGAAGGTGTCGAGCATTTAGCGCGAGAACAGTATAATTTAGTGGGTGACGGCGAACGCGTAATACTGCTCAAGAGTCC
>JAFTBA010000046.1 GCA_017458545.1 Synergistaceae bacterium
TATCGGCAGTTCGTCAACTTTCCTGTTGTACCCCTTATAAATGAAACTATACGCCACTGCCTTGTAGAAATCATCAATGGACAACCCGTCATCAGGAGATTTGTATTCAAAAAGATTAACCGTCTCGAAAAACTTACCTATCGGGTCGGTCAAAATAACTCCTGCATTTTTCTTGATAATGAGGAAATCCAAACGTATCGGGTCTTCCCCTAACTGAATCTCCTGTTCATACGTAACATCAGCGTGCATGAGGTCATATTCAACCTTCATGGCCGCATAAAATCCGTGATGAAATCTTGTGCGCCCTGATTCTTCCGCCATTAACCTCCCTCCTTAAAATTACATGAACCCCCCGCTTTTTCAAGCGGAGGCAGTTCACCTTATATAGTTCGCAATACCTTCAGCCATTGCATTAGCTATTCTCTGCTGGTAAACAGGTGTAATCAGCGTCTGAGCCTCATTCGCGTTCGTAACAAATCCTATCTCAAGCAGTACTGCAGGCATTCCGGCACCCCTCAGCACAAAGAAAGGTGCCTGAGCTACTCTTCTCATAGGCAGGCTGTTTCTGACTCCTGCGTTATAGAGTGCTGCAGCGAAGTCAGTGCTTTCGCTTATCTTATTGTTCTGCTGCATATCGCCGAGAATGTGGAGCAACATTTCAGTTTTTTTGTCAACGTTAGCGGTATCCATGCCTTTGCCCTCAACGTACTCACGGTTTTCGATTTTAGCGAGGTTCATAGCGTCCTTATCGGTCGGTAATGCCATGATGTAAATCTCGAATCCGGTCATTGATTTGCGTGCGGGCAGTGCGTTGACGTGAATACTCACGAATAAATCGGCCTTGAGATTATTGGCTATGTCTGTACGTTCCTGAAGTTTCAGGTAAACATCAGTAGCTCTGGTCATTATGGCGTTATATCCCTTTGCGGTCAAAGCCTTTTGGAGTTCGAGTCCTACAGCCAAGTTAACGTCTTTTTCTTTGACTCCGTTGTCCATAGCTCCGGGGTCTTTACCGCCGTGTCCGGGGTCAATCACTATTGTTTTGCGTCCGCTTATGTTTAAGGCGGGCAAACCGAGATCCTGCCTGAGACGTTCCGAAGCCTGCGGACTTGTCGGAATGGTTATAGTACTCGGAGGAGTCATTACAACGGGAGTGCCTTTAGTTTCGTACTGAGTATCTGAGGTGATTACAGGGTCGGGCTTTGAGGGAGTTTCGGGTTTAGTCTCAGCAGTTTTGGTTGACTCGGGTGAAACCTGACCCGGAAGCATCTGCGTATCGGTTACTGCTTTTTTCGGCGAAGTGCCTATGAACTCTGTATCATCCGGGAAAAAGAACTCAAACACTATTCTTCTCGGATTATTCAGCACTAACTTTTCGGCCTTAGTGATTCCGTTAGGAGTGAAAATCAAATCAGTACCGTCAATATTATTTTTGATTTCGGCCTTAACATTTGCAGCGAAAGGCGAAGCAATACCTGCAGAGTTTTCGAGGCTCGATGAGAACAGTGCGTGAAGCTGTCCTTTATCCATGAATACAACGGGATCTGACTCATCATCGGCCAAGATAACAGCGCGTATTTTCTTGTTAGGTTCGTCCTGAGTCGTCCATCTTATTCCCTGAATCGTTCCGCTGTAATCATCGCCCTTTTTGTTTCTTGAATCATCAGGTCTGAACGTTTCGAGTCTTGGCTGTGATTTCCCGGAACCCGAAGATTTTTTTGCTGACGATACTACAGCTACAACGGGCTGTGTTTCTTCCTGTTCCTTGTGTTCTTCTTTCTGAGCTTTCTGTGCTGCCCTGACTGCCTGTTTAGGCCGGGGTTTAGGCTCAGGAATCTGAATCTCTGTCTCATTTTCGGGCTGGGACTTAGGCTGTTGAACCTGTGGGAGCGATGCTGTTAAGGGCTTGGGTTCAGGTTTAATTTCCGGTTTAGGCTCAGGGTTAGGTTCGGGCTTAATTTCGGGTTTCTGTTCCTGCTGAACTGTCTGTGTATTATGCGGAATTATTATGTCAGATGCTGACGAAGAGCCTATACCGAGTCTTGCGTCAATGTCTGTGTCTGTGTTCTGTGCGGTGAGAGTTGTTTCATCGAACTCGCCGAACTCACTTTTGCCCGAGTCGGCAACGTTATAGGACTCTGTTTTGCCGAAACGAAGTCTGTTTCCTGCGCCCTGGCCGACAGTGCTCTGGAACAGTGTTGCTGCGCTTCTTGTGTCTAACCAGAACTTACCGCCCTGTTCAAAAGGTGCTGAAGACATAGGGATTATCACCAGTCCTCGCCAGCCTGCAGCAGATCCGAGAGCGAGCCTGAGCTGAATGTTTCCGCGTCTCAGCACAAGCTCTTCGCCTCTTCTCACTGCCGCAAACCCTAAGAGTCCGCCTGCGTCCTCAACTGATACGAATGTCTCAGAGTTCCTCTCTATCGACTGGACTGCACCTACACCAGTCTGACCCCTGAACAGCATGATTTCGGCATGAGCCATGGCACAGGGCATCATGATAATGAGAGCAGCCAGAGTTATTACGGCGATAAACGCTCCTGAAAAAAATCTGCGCATACTACTCGCTGTCCTCTAAAATCTGGTCAAGCTCAAAGAGATTTGACACGTCAAGCAGCAAAATCAATCTGTCATCAGCAGGTTTAGCAACCCACAGAACATATCTTCTGTCTATTGCCGATGATAATTTCGTAGCAACTTCGAGCTGAGCATCGTAAATCGTAAGGACTTCGCGCACAGAGTTTACTATCATTCCGAACGTTACTTCATTAACCGAAATGACCACTATACGTGCCTCATCGGTCAAAGGATGACCGGCCATTCCTATTTTCATGTGCATGTCGAAAACAGGAACAATAGTACCGCGAAGGTTAATTACTCCCCTGATGTAAGCAGGAGCATTAGGTACTCTTGTGATGAATGAGGGGACTCTGACTATTTCGCGTACCATGTTGACGTCAACGCCGAAATTTTCGCGCCCTAATTTGAATACTAAATTGATATGCTCTTCACCGAGAGATTCCATATCAATATCTCTGAAATCCTGATTAACTTCTTTTTTTGCCGGGACATTATTCTGAACGTCAGCCATAAAAATTTCTGCCTTTCTGTTCGTGTTTTAATCTGTGATTTTGTGATAAGACAAATCCCCGCCCTATCACAGTTCAAGGGCAGGGACATAATTATACTTCAAATTACTCTTCTGATTCAGCTGCCATAACAGCGAGCTTAATTGCGCCCATAATGCCCTGATTGCCGTTTAACGCGGCAGGAGTGATATAGGCGTTAATGTTCCTGAGTTCCTTAGTGCTGATGTAGTCGTTAATGTATTCGGCTACATACTTGCGGATTAACGGGAACAGCTGTGTCTGACTCATTACGCCTCCGCCGAGAATGATTTTCTGAGGGCTCAGCGTGAACGTAATATCAGTGAGTTCCTGAGCGATATATTTCGCTTCAAGTTCCCAGACCTCAGGGCGGTCAGCAAGTTCCTTAGCAGGTTTACCCCAGCGTTCCTCGATTGCAGGGCCTGATGCCATTCCCTCGAAACATGCGCCGTGATTAGGGCAGTGTCCTTTGTAATCATCGCCTTCAACTCTGGCCATGAAGATGTGTCCTGCCTCAGGGTGAAGCATTCCGTGAATGAGATTACCGCCTGACATTGCGCCCATTCCTATGCCTGTGCCTATGGTGAAGTAAATTGCATCGGTGAGTCCCTTAGCGCAGCCCCAAGTAGCTTCGCCGAGAAGTGAGCCGTTAACGTCAGTGTCGAAACCTACGGGAATACCTCCTAAAGCGTCCTTCATTGTTGTGACCATAGGGAAGTTACGCCAGGGGATTTTAGGCGTATTGAGGATATTTCCGTAAGTCTTCGAGTTAGGGCGAACGTCAACAGGCCCGAAACATGCGATTCCGAGAGCAGTAATCCTGTCCTCTTCGGGGAGTTCGGGTGAAACTTTTGCCTTGAAATACTCGATGACTTTGGGCATAGTATCATCGGGTGTAGTGGTGGGTATTGACTCCTGGTCTAAAATCTGGCCGTTTTCGTTGCCTATGGCGCAGACCATTTTTGTTCCGCCTGCTTCTAATGCTCCGTATAACATATCAGCTAAATAACCTCCCAAAAAATCCCTTTCTCGCAGGTGCCTCAACATGTTCAGTTTTGGCCTCAGCCTTAGGGGATTCAGATTTGTAGTTCGACAGGTCAACATTCCTGACGTTACCGCGAAGAGGCAAGATGCTCTTAGGGTTAACCGAGAGTTCATCGACTCCCATTTTCAGGAACTCTTCTGTCAGTGTGGGGTCAGCTCCGAGTTCACCGCAGATACCGACCCAAGTATTATGCCTGTGTCCTGCTTCAATAGTCTCACGGATGAGTCTCAATACGGCAGGGTGATGGGTGTTTGCGAAAGGTTCAAGGCTTGCGCTCTGCCTGTCGATAGCGCAGGTGTACTGAGTGAGATCGTTAGTGCCGAGCGAGAAGAAATCTACTTCCTCAGCGAGTTCGTCAGCACACAAAGCGGCTGCAGGTGTTTCAATCATTATGCCTATTTCGTACTTGCCGATTGTAACGCCTTCAGCTTCGAGTTCTTTTCTGCACTCATTGAGAATCTCTTTGCATTTAACGACTTCCCATTTGCTTATAATCATGGGGAACATTATGCCGAGATTCCCGAATGCCGAAGCCCTGAGCAGTGCGCGTAGCTGACGCTTGAAGAAATCGGGTCTTGTGAGGCATATTCTTACGGCCCTGAAACCGAGCGCAGGGTTTTCCTCTTTGTCGAGGTTCATGTAATCGATGGTCTTATCTGCGCCGATGTCGCATGTCCTGATGATGACCATTCTGGGAGCTAACTCCTCAAGGACTTTCTTGTAAGCTGCGAACTGTTCATCTTCAGTGGGGTCAGTCTTGCTGTTGAGGTAGACGAACTCCGAACGGAATAATCCTACACCTTCAGCGTCATTTTCGATTACTGCTTTAACGTCTTTAGGGCCTCCGATGTTGGCATAGAGTTTAACTTTTCTGCCGTCCTTCGTAACGCTGGGCTGACCTTTGAGCTGCTGTAATTCTTCTTCCTTGCGTTTGTCCTCAGCCTGTTTAGCAGTGAGTTCGTCAATGATATTCTGTTCGGGCTCGATGTAAATGCAGGAGTTATAGCCGTCGAGAATAGCAAATTTTCCGTCCCAGTCGTCAGCAATATCATGGCACTGAATCAGAGTAGGCCAGTTCATGCTTCTTGCGAGGATAGCGGTATGGCTGTTAGAGCTTCCGAGACGTGTAACGAGTCCGAGAAGGAGAGATTTGTCGAGCTTAACGGTTTCTGAAGGTGCTAAGTCTTCTGCAACGAGGATAGCAGGTTCAGTACCCTGAAGGCTTGAAGTGTCAGCACCGAAGAGGACATCGAGCATTGAGTTTTTGAGGTCGATAACGTCGGCACTTCTTGCGCGGAAATATTCGTCCTCCATCTCGCTGAACTCTTTTGCAGCACTGTCGAAAGCCTCGCGTACAGCGTACTCGGCGGTATGACCTTCTGCCATGATCTCCTTGCAGGGGTCAATGAGTGTGTCCTCATCGTCGAGCATCATAGCATGAGCCTCGAAAATTCCTGCAGTATCTTTATGGCCTGCTTTCATTTCCTTGTCGTAGAGGGCGTTCTGGTCTTCCTGAACTTTGAGTCTTGCGGTCTCGAAACGTTCAAGCTCTGCGGCAATATCGCTTATGAGTTCTTCATTGATTTCGTAAACGGGAGCTTTGTAGATTTTAATTTTGCCGATGGCAATGCCGTTTACGATTTTAGTACCTTTGAAGACTTCCATAACTTAGAAATTCTCCTTCATGAATTTCTCGAGGGCAGCGGCGCAGGCATCTTCGTCTTCGCCTTCAACGCGGATAAGGACTTCATCGCCCTGTTTGATTCCCATTCCCATGAGTTTCATGAGAGCGGTGGCCTTTGCGGATTTCTCACCTTTGATGAACGTAGCGGTGCTCTTGAAGTTCTTGGCCTCTTTGACGAGAAGACCTGCGGGGCGTGCGTGGATACCTACGGGATCCGTGATGACATACGTAAATTCCTTCATGACTGTGTGCTTCCTTTCTGTGTTAATTGAGATATTAAGCTGTCCGATAATAGCGGTTGTGTTTTTAGAAATTATAATACAAGATTTGATTAAACAGCTTTTGCACACTTATAACTTTGGTCATGAGTTAGGCGGATTTTTATTATATTTTTGCCATATAACTTTAGTTATCATCATCTCCAAGAAAAAAATAAACCCCTCCGTGAATTTGGAGGAGGTACTTTTGATTTTATGGTTTTAGAGTCCGTAACGTGTTATTCTGTTCCCGGCATTATTGTAAACTTCTTCATCCTCTCGAACGTCGACAATTATTACGAGCATTTCTGTCTTTGTCATTATGAGTTTGTAGATTGCCCGTAATCCCTCGCCGCGTAATTTGATTTCAAGGCAGCCTGTAAGATTTACACCGCCTTTGCTGCCAAGTTCGATTCCGTAACCTCCTTCGCTTCTGGGAAGAGGATTTTGGAGTGTTCTGTTTATTGCCTTGAGTACTTTCTGTCTCTGGCTGCCGTCAAGACCTCGCAAATCCTTCCGTGCTTCAGGGAGAAATTCAAGAGTCCATTTCATTCCAATTCAATGTCCTCCCAGCCTTCAAGGTCTTCATCAGTTATGCCGAACTCCTTATAGACTTCTTCAGCAGGTATAAGCCTTGAACGGTCAAAATTTTTCATGCGGTCTTCAGCAACAGCCAATAATCTGGCCTCATTGTAATCATCCGACATCTTCAAGTACTCTTCGGGCGACATCAGGATACACGCTGCCGAGTCGTCATCATTAACGACCAGTTTAGTACCTGAACGCCTGACTTCCTCGAAAATTTCACCTGCTCTTCCCTGATTGAACACTGACATAGGAACAACGGTACTGTTTGCAGACATAATAATCATCACCTCTGAAAAAAAATATTGACGGTGAGATTATAGCAGTCTGAGTTTACAATTTATTGCCGGGACTTTTAAGCGCGTTCCGTGCACCGGTATGTCCGTGAGTTGACAATTTTATTGTGTGCAGCGAAAAGTTATACATTAGAAGTCAAAAAGTCAGCGAGTGTGCTAAAATATCTCACGTTTTCATAATTTAATGAAAGGAAGATATTTCAACATGGCAGACATCATCGGACTCACCTGCTCGCAGTGCAAAAGACGCAACTACACCACCACCGTCAACAAAAAAAAGCAGGCTAAAAAACTCGAACTCAAAAAATATTGCAAGTGGTGCAATGCCCCTACGGTTCATAAGGAATCAAAGTAGTATTGCCAAAGAATTAAACCTGTTGTAAAATTCACCACGTAATTTTCACGCAGGTCCGTGGCTCAATTGGCAGAGCACTGGTCTCCAAAACCGGGGGCTGCAGGTTCGAGTCCTGCCGGGCCTGCCATTTTATTTTGAGGAAAAGACTAAGACAATGGCAAAATCAACAGCAGAAAAACCCACTAAAATGTCTTCGCTCATGAACTTCATTCGTGAAGCCAAAGCCGAACTCAAAAAAGTTACCTGGCCGACGCGCAGACAAATATGGTACTGGACACTCATAGTTATCGTTTTCACCCTGTGTGTTTCGCTCTATCTGGGTCTGGTTGATTTTCTCCTCGCGTGGCTCTTCAGCACGCTCTTGGGTTAGGGTATCATCATGCCGGGCGAACGTAAATGGTATGTCGTTCAAACATATGCCAGCTATGAGAAAAGAGTGAAAGACGACCTCACTCAGCGTATTAAGGCCATGAAGATGCAGGATAAAATCTTCAACGTCCTCATACCTACTGAGACTAACATAGTCGTTAAAGACGGCAAAAGCCGCGAAGTTACACGAAAACTCTATCCCAGTTACGTCATGATTGAGATGGTTCTGGACGAACAGTCTTGGTACACCGTCAGGCACACTCCCGGCGTAACAGGCTTCATAGGCGCAGGCACTCACCCCATGCCTCTCTCTCAGGAGGAAGTCGACAGAATTATGTCCGGCATGAAAAATGCCGAAGAAAATCCCAGACTCGAAATTGACCTCAAACCCGGCGATACCGTCAGGGTTATCTCTGAGGGAAGCACTAAGGGATTCACTGGCTCAGTTATTGAGGTCAACCCTAAGAAAGGCAAAGTGAAGTTCAAACACGAAATACTCGGCGGCGCAGTCGTTGAGATGGATTACAGAGCCTTAGAGAAAATTTGAGGCTGCAAGTAATAGACAGAAAGGAAAATTTTTATCATGGCTAAGAAAGTCGTAGGGCAGGTAAAACTCCAGTTACCCGCAGGTAAAGCAACTCCGGCTCCCCCCGTAGGACCGGCACTCGGTCAGCACGGCGTGAACATCATGGAGTTCTGCAAGCAGTTCAACGCTAAGACTCAGGATCAGGCAGGTTTAATTATCCCCGCCGTAATCACTGTTTATGCTGACAGAAGTTTTACGTTCGAGCTTAAAACGCCTCCTGCGGCAGTACTGCTCAAGAAAGCTGCAGGAATCGAATCAGGCTCAGGAGTTCCCAACAAAACTAAAGTCGGTAAACTGGCACGCGCGAAAGTTAAGGAAATCGCCGAGCTCAAAATGAAAGACCTCAACGCTAATGACGTTGAAGCCGCTATGCGTATGATTGAAGGCACAGCGCGCTCAATGGGTCTGGAAATCACCGACTGATTTTAAGCACAGCGGAAGGGTCTTAATCTGATACCCGTTAAAACCGCAGGAGGTAAACATGAAAAGAAGCAAGAGATACAGAGAAGCTGCCTCAAAAATTGAGGAAGGCAAATTATACGGTCTCCGTGAAGCTGTTGACCTGTTCAAGACAATAGCAACAGCGAAATTCAACGAGAGCATTGAAGTGCATGTGCGTTTGGGGATTGACCCCAGACACGCGGATCAGCAGGTCAGAAGCACAGTATCACTCCCTCACGGCACAGGCGTTACCAAAAAAGTACTCGTTATCACTCAGGGCGAGAAAATCAAAGAGGCTCAGGATGCAGGTGCCGACATCGTAGGCGGAGATGACATCGTTCAGCAGATTCAGGGCGGTTTCATGGACTTCGACGCAGTAATAGCTACGCCCGACATGATGAAATCCGTTGGCCGTCTCGGTAAAGTCTTAGGCCCCCGCGGATTAATGCCCAGCGCAAAAACAGGTACTGTAACTTTCGAGCTTGCCGCAGCAGTCAAAGAGATTAAGGCAGGAAGAGTTGAGTTCAGGGCTGACAAAACAGGAATTACCCACAACGCCGCAGGTAAACGCGATTTCAGCGCGGATGATCTGTTTGATAACGTTAAGGCGTTATTACAGGCGATTTACAGGGCAAGACCTGCATCAGTCAAAGGCACTTACGTAAAGAGCATTGCAATCGCTCCTACTATGGGACCTGGAATCTCAGTTGATCCTGCAGCTGCTCAGAAAGAATTAGCGTTGTAAAAATTTTTCGTTCGTCAGCAAATTAAATATCGTATTCCTAAGACAGCAGGGGCTTTTTTTTCAGGGCTTAATCATCCTGCTCAGGAGTGAGAAAAGAGTTTTTAGTTGTTAATGCTCCTCCTGTGTTATCATGGGAGGAGCTTTTAACGTTAAAAGGAGGTGAACATCACAATATGCCGGCAACAATAAAATACAGTCTGGTTGACGGGCTGAAGGAAAAATTATCACGCACTAAGGCAGTTTTCGTCGCCGAATATCGCGGTATGACAGTCGCTCAGAGCACCGAACTCAGGCACAAAGTCCGCGAGGCCGGAGGTGAGCTTAAAGTTGCGAAAAATACACTCTTCGCCATCGCCATGAAGGAAGCAGGACTCGCAGTCCTTCCGGAAGACATGATGAAAGGGCCTAACATTTACGCACTGTGCTATGATGACCCCGTAGCTGTCGCTAAAGTCCTCAAGGATTATGCCAATGACAAAACTCAGAAGGCTTTTATCCTCAAGGGAGGCCAGCTCGAAAATCAGCAGCTCAATTTGGCCCAGTTAATGGCTCTGGCAGAACTCCCCTCAAAAGAAGTACTCAGGGGGCAGGTCGTCAGAACAATCGCCGCGCCTCTGTCTGGACTCGTCAACGTTCTTTCGGGTACTATCAGGAACTTCGTTACATGTCTCGATCAGATTCGCGCAAAGAAAGAAGAAACTGCTGCTTAGTCAGCAAACAGGTAACACAAAAAAATTATTACGGAGGAATTTATTATTATGACCAAAGAAGAAATCATCCAGGCTATTGAAACAATGTCAGTACTTGAGCTCTCGGAACTCGTAAAGGCTCTTGAAGAGAAATTCGGCGTAAGCGCAAGCGCAGCTCCCGTCATGATGGCTGCAATGCCCGGCGCAGGTGCGGCAGCAGCTCCCGCAGAAGAAAAAACAGAGTTCGATGTCGTCTACAAAGCTCCCGGCGCAAACAAAATCGCCGTCATCAAAGCAGTACGCGAAATCACTTCTCTCGGCCTGAAAGAAGCCAAAGAGCTCGTTGACAATCCCCCCAAGAACGTTAAAGAGGGCGTGTCAAAGGAAGAGGCTGAGGAAATCCGCAAGAAGCTCGCTGAGGCAGGCGCGGAAGTCGAAGTTAAGTAAGTATCGTTGTGAAAAACAGAGGCTCATGAAATTCAGAGCCTCTTTTCTTTAATTTAATATTAATGAACGGAGGATTTTCAGTAATGAGCGCACAGAACAGCAAAAAGAATTCCCAGTCGGCAGACAGCAAAAAGAAAATCATCATCGGCGTTATAGCCGTAATCGTCCTCCTCAATATAATGTGGACGGTCATGCAGAACAGATTTACCCCGAAACTCGATGAGGTTAAAGCCTCAATGTCAGCACTCGAACAGAGAATCGCTAAACTTGAGAACGGCGGATTGCCTGACGTTGCGAACCTCAAGGAAGAATTTGCCTCGCTCAAAACAGTATCGGACAAGTTCGCAGAGAGACTCGCACAGTCATTGAAGGCCGAAGAAGAACAGCTCGCTTACCTTGAGTCACAGGTTGAGGCCCAGAAAGCAAGACTCGAATCGCTCAGGAAAATGGCAGCTTCAGATTAATCTCAAATATTAACCTCACATACAGCGTACCTCCTTTAAGGTTTTGCCCCCGTCAGAAAAATTACGGGGGTTTTTCTTTTTGCTTTTAACGCCCATGCTGTGGAAAACGGCACAAAAAAAGCGGAACTTCCACACTCGGAAATTACGCCTTTATTTTCAAATGTTACTGCTGTTGTCTTACTGCACTTGCCTGAACTAGAAGTTCACTGACGTTCTGAACCTGATTACGTTGTCCTTCGTGTTGTCGCGTAAAGCGTTTGAAGGAAGGTCGCTGTCAACATGTACGTAGTTCAGACCCATTGTTGTCGCATCGTTGAGCTTGTACTGAACGCCTACACCAAGCTCGTAGGGCTTTGAGTTCTCCCAGTTGCCTGCCGCGTTGACGTAAGTGTCATCAGCCTTGTAGCCGTAGTAGAAGATGTGGGTTGCCCACTGGTCTGTCCACTGCTGGCCGAGAACGACTCTCCAGTAGCTGAGGTCATACATTGTGCTTGCTCCTGCCGCGAAGTTGCTCGTAAGAACCGTGCTCTCGCTGGGGAATATCGTGCTGATACCCTGAGGAGTGAAGAAGCCCATGTCATAGTGACCGTATTCAAGCCATAAGCTGGTGAACTTGAGCGCATCCTGCTTTACGTCGATGATTGCTCTCCAGTGGTTAGCATCGTCAACAAAATTGCCTGCTGTGTTCAGGAAACCGTATCCGTAATCTCTCCATGCAAGCTGGGTGCCTGTTGAATCATACTGTACCTGCTCTGCACTGATCTTCTGATGATAGAACGCGCCTTTGATAGCGATCGCATCGTTGAAGTTGAAGCGGAGACCTGCGAATATCGTCCACAAATTCTTGAAGTTCCTGTCGCCTACGCCGTTGAGAAGCTCTGTGCCGGTGCTGTTGAGAATCGTGGGTGCTGTTGAAGCATTGTCGCCGATGAATGCCTGACCGCCGAGATCAAGTCCTACGCTCTCGGTGAACTGGAGATTGGCCATTGCAAATAATGTCCATGCTTTCCTGTTGACACCGAAATTCGATGTACCTGCCTCCCAGAGACCGCCGTTGTATGCAGGGAATCTGCCGCTGTCGGGAAGCCTGTTGGAGTGCGAAACGTAAGCCAGGAATGAGCCGAGTCCGAAATTCTTCTGGAGTGCGAAGCCGATCTCTGACGTGTCGGTAAGCACCGAGTCACCGCCTGTCCAGCTGCCCGTCTCTGCGATTGAAGGTCTGTAAGCCGTATCAACATCGAAGAGGAAACGACCGACTGTGAGCCTTGTGTCCATGAAGAACGGCATTTCAACATAGTATCTGTCGAAGTATGCGCTGTTGCTGCTGTTGTTGGTGAAACCGTCATTGGCATCGCCGTCGTTACGGAGTCTTGCACGGAAGAAGTACTCATCGTTTTCGCCGAACGTGCGCTCGAAGTACAGCCTTGCGTTATCGAAGTTAATCTGGCCGTCGCCTTTTCCGCTGAGTGCGTTCTCTGCGCTTCTGTTCTTAACGTCGAGCACTAACGAACCGTGAATGTGCCATCCGCCGAGTCTGTTCTCAAGAACAGCGACTCTCTCGTCAAGCTCATCAACTCTTACACCGAGTGCTTCAAGCTCGTCCTTGAACTCAACAACGAGTCTCTTGAGCATCTCAACGTCCTGCTTGCTTGCTTTGGTCATATCAACAACCGCGAGAGCTCTGGCTAAAGCTGAAGCCATCTCGTAACGAGTTGTCTGCTGTTTGCCCTTGTAGAGACCGTCGGGATAACCCGAAAGGATTCCGTGAGCTGCTAACTGACCGATTGCGTCATAAGCCCAATGGTTCATCGGCACGTCCATGAAAGGGTTGGTAGCCGAGAAAGCCGGGGCTGCAAGTGCTGCTATCGCAACGATAGCTGTTAAAACTGCAAATTTTTTCATGATTAAAAAAACCCCCTTATGAAATTGTCAACCTGCTTTATCGTCTTACGCACTCAGTCTTTTTGATTAAGCCCTGAGCCTGCGGGGGTTCGGAAAGTTAACTTGTTTCCTTTCTGCACCTCTTAGCAGATTTACAGAGGCTAATGTATCCGACCTCCTGCGTACCCGCGTTCCAACTCTTTCCGTAATGGCCTTAACGGGGATTCTTACACCTCAATTCTGTGCCTTCCGGTTTAATGAGCTGTGCGTTGTTTGACGATTTCCTACTAGGTATTTCCCGTAGGACGGTGCATATAATACAACAAGGATTTGGAATTGCCTATACGTAATTTTACTGATAAATCGCGGCAGTAATTATTGCAGGGGATTATACGCAGATTATGCAGGGTTCGTTGTAGTATGAGAGTGTATCATCGTGAGTAAGGAA
>JAFTBA010000277.1 GCA_017458545.1 Synergistaceae bacterium
AGTCTCAAGGCAGGAGGATTTTTTTGCTCACTTCAGTTGATTGTCTGCTATAAGATGCAAAAAAAATTACCCTCCGCCAAATTCTGACAGAGGGCAAAATTTTATATCATTCGCAAAGATTTTACTTCCTGCGGTATTTCGTCAGGTCAATCGCAACTGCTACCGCTATGATAACGCCTTTAATGACCTGCTGCCACATGGGCGAAACGTTAATGAACTGCAAGCCGTACTGAATTATCGTGAAGATTAAAACTCCCATGATGATTCCGCTGACCTTACCTATACCGCCGTTCAGCGAAACTCCTCCGACAACGCACGCAGCAATAGCGTCAAGTTCGTAGCCGTTACCGTAGTTGTTCGTAGCACCTGCTGTTCTGGCAGCCTCAAGAACTCCGGCGACACCGTAAAGGCATGACGCAAGAATGAATATGCACATGATGTTCCTGAATACGTTAATTCCTGCCACAACTGCCGCTTCACGGTTACCGCCTATTGCGTAAACGTTCTTGCCGAAAACTGTCTTGTTCAGAATGAACCAGATGATTATGCAGATTACTACGGCTATCGGTATCAGTATGCTTATACCGGGGAATCCCCTGTACAATCCGCTGAACAGTTTCATCTGTCCTAACTGTGAAAAATCAGGTCTGATTCCTCCGATAGGCTGTGAGTTGTTCGGGGGCATGTCGAAATACAGTGAGCACGCTCCGTAAATGATAACCTGTACTGCCAGCGTTGCTATGAACGGGTGCATATCATACTTAGCGACTAAGAATCCGTTTAACGCTCCGAACACCATACACGCAAGTATCGCTATCACTATCGGCATCCACACAGCTACCTGCGGAAGTTCAGGGAAGAACCTGTTAGCATACGTAGCTGTCTGCATCATTGACGCTGAGATGACGGCAGCAAGTCCGACCATACGTCCTGCGCTGAGGTCCGTACCTGCTATTAACAGCGTGAAGCAAATTCCCAATGCCATGATTAATTTTGTTGACGACTGAGTCAGTATATCGAGCGCGACTCTAATCTGCATGAATCTCGGCTGAAGTATGCAGATTACGACAACAAGCACTAACATTGCCAGGAGTATTGCGTTGTTCGTCAAAAACTCGCTGAATGTCTTTCCTGCTAACGCTGCTTCCTCTTCGGTCTTGTCCTTTGCGGTGAAACCTTTGAGCGCAAAGCATAACCCTATGATAATCAGGAACACGGGCAAATCGTAAATCTTACGGGTGAGTCCCATAGGTTCTTTCACAAAGTAAAGGATTACTCCGAGCGCGAGGAATATTAATCCTCCGGTTGTCATCAGACGCTTTGAACGTGATTTATTTTCAGCCATAATTATTTTTTCTCCTCCTTATGCTGCTGTATCCTTACGCCCTGCAAACTGTGTCGCAAGTGCCATGATTTTTTCCTGAGTGTATTCGCCTTTGTTGAGGAAGCCTGTTACCCTTCCCTCGCACATGACCATGATACGGTCTGACATTCCCATGAGTTCGGGCATTTCCGACGAAATCATTATGATTGATTTGCCCTGAGCTATCTGTTCGAGCATAATGTTATAGATTTCGTATTTGGCTCCTACGTCAATACCTCTTGTGGGTTCATCGAGTATCAGGATGTCCGAGTTCGTTAAAAGCCATCTTGCTATGAGAACTTTCTGCTGGTTACCGCCCGACAGATTCTGTATCAGCGTGTTCAATGAAGGTGTTTTAACGTTGAGTTTCCTGCATTCGGCATCAGCATCAACTCTTCTTCTGCTGTCGTTGAGAATGCCTAAGTGCGCATAACTCTTCTGGTTTGCGATAACAGTATTCTCAAGGATAGGAAGTATTCCGAAAATACCTGTTGCTCTGCGTTCCTCAGTCAATAACGCCAGACCTCTCGATTTCGCAAAGCCCGGTGATTTATTCGTGTACCTTGCGCCGTTAAGCAGGATTTCGCCCGAAGCGATTCCCCTGAGTCCGAACAGTGCCTCAACAAATTCAGTCCTCTGCGCTCCTACAAGCCCTCCGATTCCGAGTATCTCCTGTCTGTGTAACTCAAAACTGACGTTCTGGAATGATTTGCGTGAAGTTGAGCATACGTTCTCGACTTTGAGGACGATTTCATCAGAGGGTTTGCCCTCACGCGGAGGGAACTGGTTAGTCATTTCGCGTCCTACCATCTGTTTGATGATGAAGTCAATCGTAAGTTTCTCGCCTTTTTCGTCAGTTACAGGCCATGTTCCGACATAAGTGCCGTCCCTCATGACCGTAATCTCATCTGAAATTTCGAGAATCTCTTTCATTTTGTGCGAAATGTAAACGAATGCGACTCCCTGAGCTCTGAGCCTGTTGATTATCTTGAACAAGTGATCTACTTCCCTGTCAGATAATGAGCTTGTAGGCTCGTCAAGGATTATTATCTTTGCTTTCATGTCAACGGCTCTTGCAATCTCCATCATCTGAAGGATTGCCGCTGACTGTTCGCCTGCCAGTGCTAACGGGTCAACATCAAGCTCTAAATCCTCAAACAGTGCTTTAGTCTTCTCGTACATGGCTTTGTGGTCAACAACTCCGAGATGGCCGGGAAATCTCCCCAAATAAACGTTCTCCATTACCGAACGGAATCTTATGGGGTGAAGTTCCTGATGAACCATAGCGATTCCCTTATCCATTGCCTGACGCGCAGAATGTATTTCGGCTTTCCTGCCCTCTAAGAAAATTTCTCCTCCGTCAGGCTCATATATACCGAAAAGGCATTTCATCAGCGTTGATTTTCCTGCACCGTTCTCACCCATTAAGGCATGTACCGTGCCTTTACGGACGTTGAGATTAACGTTGTCGAGTGCCTTAACGCCGGGAAATGTCTTCGTGATGTTCTTCATTTCAAGAAGGTAATCACTCACTTTTTCTCACCTCTCGTAACTTTCTGATACGGTATCCAGATATATTTACCGTCAGTAACTTCTTTGCTGACATCTTTACCCTCAGCAAGCATCACAGCGAGTTTAACTGCAGCACTGCCCTGACCGTCAGCATCATTAAGCACTGTCCCTAACATTTCGCCCCTGTCCATAGCCTCAAGTGCTGAAGCGTTAGCGTCAACTCCCACAACAGGAATATACATTTCAGGATTGCCCTTGTTGTAATCGTTAGCTTTGAGTGCCTCGACTGCTCCCAGTGCCATCTCATCATTATTGGCGATAACTGCCTCGATATTCTCAGGGCCTATCGACATGATAAAAGCGTTCATCATGTTCATTGCCTGTAACTTATCCCAGTTGGCTATTGCTCCGACTATCTGAACAGGCTCAATGCCTGCGTCTTTGAGTGCCTTAACAGAGTATTCAGACCTGAGAATCATATCCTGATGTCCGTTTTCGCCCATGAGCATAACGAACTGTAATTTTTTGTCCTTGTTCTTGTCGTGTTCAGTGTGGGACTTTAGGTATTCGGCTAAGAGTTCACCCTGAATAGTTCCTGACTCTTCGGGCTTTGCTCCGATGTAATATGCTTTGTCGTAAGTGCTGAGAATGTCAGCAGGAGGTTCCCTGTTGATGAAAACTACGGGAATACCGGCGGCCTTAGCTTTGTCGATTATGTTCTGAGTTGCCATGCGGTCAACAGGGTTAATGATGAGGACGTTCACACCGTTGGCTATGAACTCTTCGACCTGTCCGTCCTGAATAGTCTGGTCATTCTGGGAATCAGCAAGCACAAGTTCCGCGCCTTCTTTGGCACTTTCAGCGGACATAGCATTTCTGAACCTGAGCATGAACGCATCGCTGAAACGGTAAATACATGAGCCAATTTTCACGCCGTCAGCAAATGCACATGAACTCAGTGCTAAAACGAGTATTAACGCTGTCATAAAAATTTTACGCAAGGAAAATCACCTCTCTCATTCATTAAAAGAAACCCCCGTGCCTGTTCAACGGGGGCATGAACTGTTCACAGCTTATTTCATGAAGTTCTTGTAGTTCTCAGCTGTAACGGGCTGGTAAGGAATCCAGATGTATTTTCCGTCAGTGATCTTGTAGCCGATAGCCTCTTCGGTAACTTCTTTGCCGTCAGCAGCAACTACTGCTACTTTAACGGCTGCGAAACCCTGATTGTCAGCGTCATTGAGGACTGTTCCGAGCATTTCGCCCTTGCTCATTGCCTCAAGTGCCGGTGCTGTTGCGTCAACGCCTACTACAGGAACATACTTGCTTGCGTCGCCCATGTTGTAGCCTTCAGCCTTGAGAGCCTCGATTGCGCCGAGTGCCATGTCATCATTGTTGGCGAGAACTGCCTCGATGTTGTCAACACCTACTGCCGAGATAAAGCCCTTCATCTTGTCGGTAGCCTGAACCTTGTCCCAGTTAGCAGTGTCATTACCGAGTTCAACAACTTCAAATCCGCCGTCCTTGATGGCCTTGAGCGAGTACTCTGTGCGGAGCGTTGCGTCCTGATGGCCCTGTTCGCCGCGAATCATGATGTACTGAATTTTGCCGTCACCGTTCTTGTCGGCTTTGGGATTCTTTTTGAAGTAGTCGACAATAATCTGGCCTGACTGTGTGCCGGACTCTTCAGCCTTTGCGCCTACGTACCAGATTTTGTCGTAAGCGTTCATGACTTCAGCGTAAGGCTCACGGTTTACGAAAACAATGGGCAGACCTTCGGCCTTAGCTTTCTCCATGAGGGGCTGAGCTGCTGTTCTGTCAACGGGGTTGACAATGAGAGCATTTGCGCCTTTGGAGATGTAAGCGTCGACCTGATCGTTCTGAGTGGGCTGACGGTTCTGCGAGTCAACGATCTCAAGTTCTCCGCCTTCTTTGTCCATTTCGGCGCGCATTGCGTTGCGAACACCGGTCATGAACGTGTCATCGAACTTGTAGATACAGGCTCCTACAAGAGCGTCCGTTGCGGCGAATGCCGCGAGTGCTGTTACTGCGAGAATAGCTGCTGTGAGAATTACAACATGCTTCTTCATGGTAAAAGAATACCTCCTGATAAAATTTATTTTTTTCCGAATGTGTGAGATTATTCTCACTCACGGAATCCCAAAAATCAATCCGTGAAACTCACGGTATACGAGTTTAAGCGTATAATCTCGAAATTTTAACGGGCATATTATTATGTCAACAAAAATTTTAATGCGGTCAATGTGAAATTTTTTGTATAATTATAATTAATTTTGACGTAAATGAATTGCGTAAAACTTTCGGATTTTGCACAGTGTAAACGAATTGCACAGAAAGATTTTAGAGGCTATAATGCAAAAAAACCCGTATCAGGTTAAAACTTTCACGGAGGACTCAATAATAATTATGCCTAAATTCAAATGTCTAGAATGCAAAAAAGAATTTGACTCGGAAGCATCATCAGCAGACAGAAAATGTCCCGATTGCAGAAGCCGTTATCTTGAGTTAATATCAGGTGAAATTCCGCGCGGTAAATCGTGGAGTTCAAAAACATATTCAGCAAGGTAAATATCAATCATGCCTGAAGAATTTTTCAACGTAACGGACGTAAAAGAGTATGCGGAAAATCAGTCGAAGCCTAACGATAAAACTCCCCTTCCGCCTGCTGAACCGGTAAAAAAATATGATGAACCTGAATTTCTCGCAATCAAGTCAACATTTACACCCTCACGCGGAGATATGGGAGGAGGTTTCTGCGTAATTTTCGAGGGCAAAACAGGACGTACTGTTTTCCAGATATTTTGGGTTGGAAAACCTTACGCTGCCGGACAAATTCCAGAAGTAACAAAAGACTGGCGCACATTCGTAAAGAGACTGCCCAGTCTCGGACCTCTCGATAAAGACTGGTCTGAGAAGTTACAGACTCAGCTCAAGGAGATACTGACGCTCGATGAGAAAAAGAAACTCTACGAGAATTACACGAAAGCCAAAATACGACAGATAGAGAGCATGTACCGCAGGAGTTTTGAGGCAACAGCTCAGTGTGTTTTCACTGCATCAACTGAGGCCGAACCCGTAGGAAGAAATGAGCTTGAACGCGCTAAAATCATTAAGCCCCTTCCCCCTTCACCCGAACAGCTCGCTAAAATGAAAGCCGAACAGGAAGAAAAAGAGAAAGCAGCTCAAGAAGAGAAAGACCGCGAAGAAGCCAAGAAAGAAGGTAACTTTGAGGGAACACTGATAATGTGTAATCCTGTGCTCGATCCTGTTAGGGGCAAACCATCATCGGAGATAATGCCCGGAGATATTATAGGAGTGAAAATAGAGGGCGAAGGAACCAGCGCATTAATCAGCAAATATCTTGAGGAGAATGAGATCGAACCTCTGTTCCCTGTCTGCGAAATAAGAGAGACTCAGGGCAAAAAATTACTGTACGTTAAAATCAGCGATGAGATTCGCGGCTGCGTAACAATAACTAAAGACCTCAAAATCCTCACTAAAGAGCAGGCCGTAAGAGAACAGCCTAAACCGGGATTATCGTTCATGGGAGATCTGTTTTTCTTCGGACTGCTGGCTGCGGCGTTAGTGGTATTGCTTTTTGTGATAAGGTACTTCTTTCTTTAATGGTTGACCGAAATTAAAGAACCCTCCCGTGAATTATAGGGAGGGCTTTGTGTTGTCCGGGTAAAAACGAATTATTCTTCTTCTTCGTCTTCCTTCTTGTGGGCAGCAATGACCTTCTTAGCGATGTCATTGGGGACTTCCTCATAATGCGAGTACTCCATCGAGAATGATCCCTCGCCCGATGTCATTGACCTCAAATCAGTTGCATACCTGAACATTTCAGCCAAAGGCACCTGCGCTTTAACAACCTGTAATTTCCCGTGACCTTCCATTCCCATTACACGGCCTCTGCGCGAATTGAAGTCCCCCATTACATCACCCATAAACTGATCGGGCACTGTAACTTCAACGTCCATCACAGGCTCAAGCAATACGGGGTTAGCGTCCATAATACCCTTACGGAATGACAGCCTCGTTGCGAGTTTGAACGACATTTCAGAGCTGTCAACATCATGATACGAACCGTAGTACAGTTCCGCGCTGAAGTCAACAACAGGGAATCCTGCTAACGGCCCTGAAGTCATGTACTCCCTCAGGCCCTTCTCAACAGCAGGAATGAAATTACGCGGTACTGCTCCGCCAACAACACTGTCAATAAACTCAAAACCTGCTCCGCGTTCCAACGGACGGTAACGAATGTATACATCTCCGTACTGACCGTGACCGCCTGACTGCTTCTTGTGTTTGCCCTGAGCCTCTGACATCTTGCGTATGGTCTCGCGGTAAGGTACCTGCGGTGTCCTCGTGTCAAGATCAACATTGTAACGTTCCTTCAGTTTCGCAAGCACTATGTTTATGTGCATGTCTCCCATTCCTGAAAGCACGTTATCCCGGGTCTCAGCGTTCTTCTCAAACGTTAACGAGCAATCCTCTTCAAGTATTCTTGAGACTGCATTGCCGAGTCTGTCCTCATCAGCACGTGTCTTAGCACTGACAGCAACACTGTATACCGGTTTAGGGAACTCAATCGCAGGGAACTGCGCCGTAAAGCCTCCTTTTGTTGCTAACGTATGGCCGACTCTCGCGCTCTGTAACTTAGGAATCGCTACTATATCTCCTGCTATTACTTCTTTAACGTCCCTGCCGTCCTTGCCCGTCATTACTTTGAATGACGATATGCGTTCGTCTTCACCCTTGTTGACGTTGAAAATGTTGCTTCCCTCTGATGATAATGTGCCTGAGTAAACTCTGATGAATGAGAGTTTACCGACAAAAGCATCAGCCATTACCTTAAAGCACAACGCCGAGAACGGTGCATCTGTCTTAGGCTCAACTGTAACTTTCTTGTCGCCCTCAAACGCCTCAACCGCTCCTATGTCAACTGGTGAAGGGAAGTAATCGGCTATGAAGTCCATGAACTGAGGTACACCGATGTTAGCAGTAGCAGAGAGTGCGAAGACAGGCATTATGCGTTTAGAGGCTATAGCTTTCTTGAGAGTGCGTTCAAAATCTGACTCCGAAACCGTTTCACCCTCAAGATACTTCTCCATGAGCTCATCGTCCATTTCAACAGCTGCTTCAACAAGTGCTTCACGTGCCGACTCTGCTTCATCGGCCAAGTCTGAAGGAATTTCACCCTCAGTAAATTTCCCTGAACCGTCGGGCTTATAGGTATATGACTTGCTTTTGAGAACGTCAACGATACCCGTGAATTTTTCGCCTGCTCCTATCGGCAGGAAAACGGGTAAAGCATTCTGAGAGAACTGCGACTTAATGTCACCGAGTACTTTGTTGAAGTCGGCGTTTTCTCTGTCCATTTTCGAGACGACGAATGAGACGGGAGCGTTATGATGTTCTGCGTATTCCCAAGCCTTAGAGGTCTGGACTTCGATTCCGCCCACGCTGCTTACGAGTATCACTGCAGTGTCGGCGACTCTTATTGCAGCACTCATTTCGCCCGTGAAATCAGCGTAACCGGGAGCGTCAAGAACGTAGAAAGTTTTGCCTTTTCTTTCGAGAGTGAGCAGTGAAGTGCTGATAGAGATGTTGCGTTTCTGTTCTTCCGACTGGAAATCGCTGACTGTGTTGCCGTTCTGAACATTACCCATACGGGTGATGTTACCGTTGTCGAATAACATTGCTTCAGCGAGTGAGGTTTTACCTGCTCCGCCGTGAGCGCATAGGGCGAAGCTCCGTGTGTCTTCGGGTTTACGTACCCCCATAGTGATAAACACCTTCCCTGTTAATATGTCTATAGATAATGGTATTATATTACAACTCGTGATTTTGAAGGAGGCAATTATGTGTCCGGGCTGTAAAAATAATAAGATGACTAATTCGTTGACTGTATATTTTGCGAATACTGAGAGCTGTTACGTGATTATTGAGAACGTTCCGTGCAGGAAGTGCAGTCAATGCGGAGAAGAATTTTTTACTGCGTCAGTTATGAATCGAATTGATGAAATTCTTGAAGGAATAAAAAATGTTTCGGGTAAGATTTTCATCACAGACTATCAGCAGGCAGCGTAACAAAATATATAATAATTCGTGA
>JAFTBA010000278.1 GCA_017458545.1 Synergistaceae bacterium
ACTCGCTACTCTCGGAGTAACCATTCCCAATTTCGTGATAGCTTCGGCATTAGTCTACATATTCGCCTGGCATTTGGGCTGGGTAACAGTAGGTTTCTGGGACGGAATTTCAACAGCCGTTCTCCCTGCTGTAACTCTCGGTCTTTACCCTGCAGCCTTCATCTCAAGGCTAGTCCGTTCTGGAATGCTCGAAGTATTAGGGCAGGATTATATCAGGACTGCTTACGCTAAGGGATTGAGTGAGCGTTCAGTGATATACATTCACGCACTCAAGAACGCAGTTATTCCTGTTTTGACGTACTTAGGGCCTTTAACAGCAGGGATATTAACGGGAAGTTTCGTCATCGAACAGGTATATGGAGTTCCCGGATTGGGTACGTTCTTCGTAACAAGCATAACTAACAGGGATTACACAACAATAATGGGTATAACTATTTTTTACAGCGCAATACTCGTGGCATTCAATATGATTACGGATATATGCCTGTCGTTTGTTGACCCCCGTATAAAACTGAGGTGATTTAACATGAACTATAACCCTGAAGATTTCTTACCCCTCACTCCGGAAGAAAAATCTTCCGCTGAAATCATGAGGCCGTCAAAAACTTATTGGGCTGATGTCTGGTCAAGACTCAAAACTGACAGGCTCGCTGTAATCGGTCTCATCACTATAACAGTAATAATGTTACTGGCAGTTTTCGCACCTATGTTATCGCGTTATGCCTATGATGAGATGGACTTCAATTTCAGCAATGACCCTCCTGGTTTCACACACTGGTTCGGGTGCGACAGGCTCGGAAGAGATCTGTTCGTCCGAGTTATGTACGGCGCAAGAATCTCATTAGCCGTAGGATTCTTAGCGAGTTTCATTGAGCTTTTTATAGGAGTGATTTACGGGGGCATTTCGGGCTTCAAAGGCGGTAAAGTTGATGACGTTATGATGAGAATTGTTGACGTAATTTACAGTGTACCTGCGATGATTTATGTAATTCTCTTAATGGTCGTTGTAGGGCCGGGATTAAAGAGTATTTTCATAACGCTCGGTATCTCCTACTGGGCACCTATGGCAAGAATGGTACGCGCTGAAGTAATGAGACTCAAAAATGAGGAGTTCGTCATTGCCGCTCGTGTAACAGGTGCTTCATCAGCAAGAATATTATTCCGTCACATTATCCCTAACGCTATGGGAGCAGTCCTCGTAACTTTAACGTTCTCAGTACCGGGCGCAATATTCACTGAGGCGTTTCTGTCGTTCGTCGGACTCGGAGTCAATGCTCCTATGGCAAGCTGGGGAGTGTTGAGCAGTGATGCTGTCGAGGCGTTAGCGGTTTACCCCTATCAATTATTCTTCCCTGCTGCCGCAATCTCAATAACTATACTTGCGTTTAATTTTCTGGGTGACGGACTCAGGGACGCTCTAGACCCTAAACTCAGGAAGTGATTAACATGATGAATGACGAGATTTTAAGAGTCGAGAACCTTCACATAACGTTCACTACTTCAGCAGGTGAAGTGAAAGCGTTGAACGGCGTATCGTTCGGAGTTAAACGCGGCGAAGTCTTAGGGATAGCAGGTGAGTCCGGAAGCGGTAAGAGTACTGCTATGCTCTCAGTAATGGGATTAACGGGTGAATACGGACATGTTCACGCTGACAAAATGACATTCATGGGTGAGGAGCTTACCCCCGAAAGAGTGAAAGTACTTCGCGGAAAAAACATCTCAATGATATTCCAGGACCCTATGACCAGTCTTAACCCTGTGTTATCAGTAGGTTACCAGCTTGAAGAGGCGTTAAAGCGTCATCACTGGGAAGGCAGCATCAGGGAAAGAGTGATTGATATTTTGACGAAGGTCGGTATTGTTCCTGCCGAACAGAGAATGAGAGATTACCCTCACGAGTTCAGCGGAGGACAAAGACAGAGAATCATGACGGCCATGTCTATTGCCTGTAACCCTGAGCTGTTAATCGCCGATGAACCTACTACAGCACTCGATGTTACGGTTCAGGCTCAAATCCTAAAGTTGTTACGAGAACTCCGCAGCTCTTCGGGAATGTCAATGATACTGATAACTCATGACTTGGGAGTCATAGCAGGTGAGGCTGACAGGGTCATAGTGATGTACGGAGGCAAAATAATGGAGGAAGGAACAGTGCGCGAAATCTTCAATGAGGCTCATCACCCTTACACTGTTGGACTGCTGCGTTCAGTTCCTAAAGCTGACGGTTCACACGAACGCTTAATCCCTATTGAGGGTCAGCCTCCGGATTTGCTTAACCCTCCGAAAGGCTGCCCGTTCGTTAAAAGATGTCCTAAAGCCATGAAAATTTGTCTCAGTCAACAGCCTGAACCCTCAACGCTCAGTGAGACTCATAAATATTCCTGCTGGTTAGGAGTGAAAAACTAAATGCTTGAAGTAACGGACTTGACTAAATATTTTGAGACACCTTCGGGTAAACTTCATGCCTGTGAAGGTGTAAGCCTCAATATCAATAAGGGTGAGACACTCGGACTTGTCGGCGAGTCTGGCTGCGGTAAAACTACTACAGGCCGAACGATAATCAGACTCTATGAACCCGATGAAGGCCGTATAATTTTTGACGGCCATGACATAACCCACATCACTCAACACGAAATGCTCCCGTTCAGGAAAAAAATGCAGATGATATTTCAGGACCCTTACGCCTCATTAAACCCCAGAATGACGGCAGGCGATATTATCCGCGAACCTATGATAATTCACCGCCTCCCTAAAGACGAACATACTGACCGCGTTAATCACCTGCTTAAACTCGTAGGGCTTAATTCCGAACAGGCAGGGCGTTACCCTCATGAGTTCAGCGGAGGCCAGAGACAGCGAATCGGTATAGCCCGTGCTTTAGCTGCTGAACCTGAGATGATTATCTGCGATGAACCGATTTCGGCATTAGACGTTTCGATTCAGGCTCAAATCGTCAATATACTTGAGGACTTGCAGAAATCTTTAGGACTGACTTACCTGTTTGTTGCTCATGACCTCTCAATGGTCAGGCACATAAGCACCCGTGTAGCAGTCATGTATCTGGGAAACATCGTTGAAACAGCTGAGAGCGATGAACTGTATACACACCCACTTCACCCGTATACTGTCTCACTGCTTTCGTCAGTTCCGATTCCTGACCCTGATAAATCTGCGGCGAGGCAGATAATTCCGTTGAAGGGCGAAATTCCCAGCGCAGTTAATCCGCCCAAAGGGTGCAAGTTCCATACCAGATGCCCTAATGCTAAACCCGAATGTTCATCGTTAAAGCCTGAACTTGAGGACAAAGGCAGTAATCATTTCTGTGCCTGTCCGTTCGTATAAAGGAGTAGTGAAAAATTATGAGGAGAATTTTTACGGCATTAATCATAATGTTAATTGCCGTTTCAATATCGAATGCTGAGGATAAAGAAATAGTTTACGACTTAGGGATTGACCCTCAGACTATAGACCCTGCTGTTAATCACGCGCTTGACGGAGCGATAGTTGACTACAATCTTTTTGAGGGTCTTCTGCGTACGGGTTTCAACAATGAGCCTGAAGCAGCATGTGCAGAGTCATGGGATGTTTCATCGGACGGATTGAAATGGACATTTCATCTGCGCGATAATCTTAAATGGTCGGACGGTAAAACGTTAACAGCATCACATTTCAGGGACGGAATATTGAGGCTTGTTGACCCTAAAACAGGAGCTCCTTATGCTGATTTAGGTTTCTTCATCAGGAATGCCGAATCATTCTACAACGGCAAGGCAAAACGTGATGATGTCGGTATCTCAGCACCTGATGACAGGACTCTGATTATTGAGCTTGAACGTTTTAACCCGTTAATGCTTTACTACATGACATTTCCTTCGTTTTTCCCTGCAAGAATGGATATTGTCAACGCTAATCCCAGAACATGGGCTGCTAAACCTGAGACGTTAATCTCTAACGGCCCGTTCAAACTTGAGAAATGGACTCACGGTTCAGGCGGTGAAATTGCAATCGTCAAAAATCCTGAATACTGGGACGCTGAGAACATCAAAATTAACAGGGTAAGACTCGTTCTTATTGAGAACGGTAACACTGCATATGCTGCGTTCAAGGGAGGCTATATAGATTACATGACGAGTATACCTTCATTAATGAAGCCTTTGCTGATTAAGAGGGGTGAGGCTGAAGTAGTACCTTCATTCTCAATAGCATTCTGTGATTTTAATGTTACCCGTAAACCTTTTGATGATGCAAGAGTTAGACGTGCGTTTGCGTTTGCAATAGACAGGAAAGTATTAACCGACAAAATAATTTTGGGAGGCCACCTGCCTGCAACAGGGTTAATATGTCCGTTAATACCCGGCAGGACTGACTTTGAGGATTTCAGGACTGAGGGAGGGGAATTGATTCCTGCGAGGGCAGATGTTGAGGAAGCGAGGAGGCTTTTAGCTGAGGCAGGTTATCCCGAAGGCAAAGGATTTCCTAAAGTAACGTATAAATATTCGACAAGCAAGGGCGGAAAGATGGTAGCAGAAGTTTTGCAGGGAATGTGGAAGACAGCATTAGGAGTGAAGGTTGAATTATACAGTGAGGAGTGGAAAGTATTTTTGACGACGAGGAAGAAGGGAGATTTTGACATAGCGATTTCAGGTTGGGCAATGGATTTTCCAGATGCAGCAGGATTATTTGAGGCATTCATCACGAACGCTGCGAACAATCACACAAGATACAGCAATCCTGAACTTGACGGCATAATGAGGAAGTCATCAGTTGAGAGGGACAGGGTTAAACGCATAAATTATCTTCATGAGGCCGAGAAAATTTTGGTGAAAGATATGCCGTTAATACCGTTGTATTTTGCTTCAACGGCAGTAATGCAGAGCAAGAGAGTTAAAGGGATATATTATGTGCCTATGGGGTATGTGCTGTTCAGGGGAGCGGAAGTTTTGACGGAATGATGTAATATACTCAGGTATTCATTTTTTTTGAGGAGATGGGCATTCGACATTGGAAGCTGAAAACGTAACGGATAAAAAGGGCTTTGAGTATTTTGCGTTCATAAGCTACAGCCATAAGGATATAAGGATATGGAATGGTATCAGAAAGCTGCTGCTCAAGGCTATGCCACTGCACAAAATAATATCGGTTATCTATACCTCAATGGTCTCGGTGTCCCCCAAAGCAAAGACAAAGCCATCGAGTACTTCACTAAAGCCGCCGAGCAAGGCCACAGGGGTGCCAAAACCGAACTGGAAAAGTTATCCCGTTAGTATGCTATGGACATTCGGGGCATTTCTGATAAAATTTTCATGCACTTCAGCGTGTTAAAGCGTTGAAGAAATTTACTTGCAGGAGATGTTAATCCAAATGAAGAAATTATTACTCGTCCTCGCCGTTGTTATGGCTTTGTGTTCGTGCGCTTTCGCTGAGACAGACTCCGAATACGTCAAGGCTAAAGGCGTTCTCGTCGTCGGCATCACTGACTTCAAGCCTATGGACTACAAAAACGAAAAAGGCGAATGGATCGGTTTCGACGCTGATTTGGCTAAGGCTTTCGCTGAGAGTCTCGGCGTTAAAGTCGAGTTTCAGGAAATAGAATGGAACAACAAAATTCTCGAACTCGACGGCAAAAATATCGACTGCGTTTGGAACGGTATGACCCTCACTCCCGAAGTCAAATCCGCAATGAGTACTTCTAACCCCTACTGCAACAACGCTCAGATTGTCGTTGTCCCTGCCGGCAAAGCTGCTCAGTATGACACTCTAGAAGCCGTAAAAGACCTCACTTTCGCTGTCGAACACGGCAGTGCCGGTAACGAACAGGCTAAAGCTAACGGCCTCAAATGCGTTGAAGTTCAGGATCAGGCTTCGGCTTTAATGGAAGCTGCTTCAGGTACTGCTGACGGCGCAATCATAGACTCCCTCATGGCCGCAGCTATGGTCGGTAAAGGCACAGGCTACGAAAACCTCACTTACACCGTCGCACTCAACAGCGAGGAATACGGCGTTGGTTTCCGCAAAGGCTCGGATTTAACGTTCATGCTTAATGCGTTCTTCGAGACAGGCTACAATGACGGCAGTATCTCTAAACTTGCTGAGATTTACGGAATACAGGCCGCTTTAATCAAACAGTAACTTCAACATGGAAACTTTCATCGAACAGCTCCCGGTAGTAATCGGCGCATTAAATACGGGTTTCATTCAAACTCTGAAACTCTTTTCGCTGACACTGCTGGGGGCTTTCCCTTTAGGGTTAATCATAGCGTTCGGCTCACTCTCCAAAATTAAAGCCATAAGCCTTACTACATCATTCATAATCTGGATAATCAGAGGCACTCCGTTAATGATTCAATTATTGATTGTCTACTATTTTCCGGGCTTAGTGCTTCACAATCCTATTTGGGGCGGTGGAGAGTCGGGAAGATTCTTAGCGGCAACGATTGCCTTCATCATTAATTATGCTTGCTACTTCTCTGAAATTTACAGGGGCGGTATTCAGAGCGTTCCAGTAGGACAAACTGAGGCAGGTTTAGTTTTGGGAATGACGAAGAGACAAATATTTTTTCACGTAACATTGCTGCAGATGATAAAGCGTATCGTTCCGCCTATCTCTAACGAAATCATAACGCTCGTTAAAGATACTGCACTCGCAAGAATAATTGCCCTTCAGGAAATCATTTGGGCAGGTCAGGCGTTCATGAAAGGTTCGCACGGTATATCAGGTGCTATTTGGCCGCTATTCTTCACGGCTGTGTATTACCTCGTGTTTAACGGTATCGTTACCGTACTGCTGGCTAAGTTTGAACGCAGACTAAATTATTTCCGTTAAGGGAGGAGAGATTTAATATGCCAATTCTTGAGGTTAAAAACCTGCGTAAGTCTTTCGGGAATGTTGAAGTCCTCAAAGGAATTGATTTCACTCTCGAAAAAGGTGAGGCTCTCTCAATCATAGGCTCTTCGGGCAGCGGTAAAACTACTCTTTTACGGTGTCTGAATTTCCTTGAACGTCCCGATAACGGCAGTATCATTGTGAACGGTGAAACTTTGCTCGACTGTTCAGACCCTTCAACACTCAGTGATAGTCAGATTCGCAAGAAGAGACTTCATTTCGGGTTAGTATTCCAGTCGTTTAACCTTTTCCCTCAGTACACTGCTATACAAAACGTAGTGCTCGCACCGAAACTCCTCGCTAAGGAAAATCATACTTGGGAAAAAATTAAGTATGATTTGTATGATGAAGCCTTTGACATTTTCAAGGAAATCGGATTAACAGCAAGAAAAGATAATTACCCCCATCAGCTTTCGGGTGGCCAGCAGCAGAGAGTAGCTATAGCAAGAGCGTTAATCATGCACCCTGATATTCTGTGCTTCGATGAACCCACAAGTGCTTTAGACCCCGAATTAACGGGAGAAGTCCTAAAGGTAATACGCGAACTCTCAGTGCAGAAAACTACTATGATTATCGTAACTCATGAGATGGAATTTGCCAGAGACGTTGCCAATCACGTCATATTCATGGACAACGGGGTAATCTGCGAACAGGGTAATCCCCTGGAAGTTTTCAACAATCCAAAAGAAGAAAGAACTAAACAGTTCCTTTCACGTTACAGCCATAAGTAAAAGAAAAATATAATAAGAGGCTTGCAGAAAATTGCAGGTCTCTTTTTATCTCGACGAATAACGTAAAGGTAATTCCAAACCGTTAGCCTCAAGCAGTGATTCATCAGTGAAAAGTTCAGGCAACAAACCCTCAGCTGACACTACACCCTCGTTGAGTATCACAGCCCGTTCGCAAACATCAACAGCCATATCCAAGTCATGAGTAGCAAGCAATATAGTTCTCTTTGTTCCACGCAGAAAATTTATTACCCTCCTTCGCGCTTTAGGGTCTAATCCTGCACTAGGCTCATCAAGTACTAAAAGATCTGGTTCGGACGCTAATACCCCTGCAAATGTTACTATCCTCTTCTCACCTCCTGAAAGCCTGTGAGCCAGTCTGTCGGCAAGATGTTCAATCCCTAAATCAGAAAGTATTTTTTGAGCATGTTCACGGGCTGATAATACATTCATTCCTGAAGCAACAAAGCTAAATGATACATCCTCAATCACCGTTGGCATCAGTATCTCATCATCCGCATTCTGGAACGTTAAGCCTACATTTTCGCGCAAGACCTCAGAGCCTTCACGACCACCGAAAATTATTCTGCCCTCCTGTACCTCTACTGCTCCTGCAATGTGCAACAGCAGCGTCGATTTACCTGAACCGTTAGCTCCTACAAGCGCAGTTTTCTCACCGTCTTTAACTCTGAGATTAACTCCCCTTAATGCCTCATGGCCGTCAGGATATTTATAGTGCAGGTCGATTACTTCAAGCATTATTCAGCAACACTATTCCCAAAACGTAAAACGCATATCCAGTCATCATAACTATATCCCTGAGATTAAAACCGTCATTTTCAGACTGCTTGAAACCTCCGAAACCTCCACGGCATTTAACCGCCCTCATAATATTCTCTGAACGTTCAGATGTCTGAAGCAGTATGTTCCCAATCATATACGCAAAAACTTTAAGCCTCATCATTCCGCTAAGTTCAGGGGCTCTGAGCTTCACTGAAGTTATTGATGAACTGTAACGCTCACTCAAAGTGTAAATCCCTCTCAGTGTCAGTATCACTAGTACACGCAATTTCATCGGAACGTTCAGCACACACAATGCCTCATACATTCCTGCAGTCCCTAAAGGATATATCATTACACCGAACGCAACACATATCATGTTCACTCTCAGTGCTATAACCGCTCCCATAACAAGACCGTCAATAAATATCGGCCAAGTCATAGCAAGTGTAAAAATCATTATGATGTTGACGATGTTTATTTTGACGAGGTGAGACAGCTTAAACCGTTTCGTCAATATAAACGTCAGCGGCATTAATAACGCTGTAAACAGTGCTGCTATTGAAGTGCTTATTGAAACCGCCAGCGCATAACTCAATGCACTCACAAGTACAACGGCAGGTGAGTTAGAGTTGGTGCTGTTGATGACGAGGGATTGACGCGGAAATTCAAGGGTATATATTCCTTTTGTCATGACAGAAATTCAGGAGCTGCTCTCTTCAGCCACATCACTAAAAACATTGTTACTGCTCCCTCAACTAATGCCAACGGTACGTGAGCTATCAGCAGAATTTTGACGGCTCCGATGAAATTTCTGTCGGTCATTCCCAAAAACGCTCCTGCTAATGACGCTCCTGCCATTACCGCAAATACCCCAGCAATAAACGACATAACCCTAACATGCGCCCGTCCTTTTCCCTCACGGATTGCTTTGCCGAAAATTACATGTGTCAGAAGCGCAGCTCCTCCCATCACAAAAGTGTTAGCTCCCAAAACTAACAATCCTCCGAAATGAAACAGCAATGCCTGAAGCATTAACGCAACAAGTACAGCAGGAAATACAGAATTACCCAGAATAATTCCCATTGGTGCAAGCAATGACAAATGAGTTGATGAAGGACCTATACGGACGTTCACCAGTGAGGCCAGGAAAAATGCTGACGAGATTAACGCGGTTCTCACGGTCTTGTCGGTGTCAGTGTGTTTAAGACCGTAAGCAGTCCCTATAATAGTACCTGCCCAGCACGTAACAAGAACACTTCCCGATAATATCCCCTCACTGATGTGCATGGCGTTTCCTCATGATTAACATTGAAATGTTGAAGATGATACTCACTCCGAGTAATGCCCTCACTAAAAGCTCAGTCCCTCCGTATAATCCAATCTCCTCATGTGAGAGGGCTTTGTCCTCGTCGTCAGCAGTAATCTCAATTTCGGCTGTACACTGATGACCCTCCTCATCACGTACGATTACGCGCCACGTCCCTGCAACGTCGGGTACAAACGCAAAACGTCCTACCTCATCCGTCCTCCCTGACTGAAACGCATACTTCTCATCTTTCGGCGAATACACTTTTGCTTCGCGGTAACTCATCTTCTCACCGGTCGAGTACATAAACTCAAGCGCAACAGCTCTCAGTTCTGAACGCCTGTAACCCGTACCGTGTGCAGAAAGTTTATCCGTTGAAAAAAGCATCAGGCTCACCGTTAAGGCAAGCCCGATGAAAATCTTTGACCTCATTACTTCACCCTGAACAGTAAGAACGCCCTGAGATTAAGATTGTCATAATCCCCTTCGACTCCCGGTAATCCCGCCTGAGCTGCCCTTATTCCCCAAAGTCCGGGCGCAGTGATTTTGATGTGTGCTTCGCCGTTCTCAGCCTCCGTGTAATAAGCGTAGGTGTTCTCGTACTCGGTAACAAATCCGTCATATGTTGCCCATACCGGCCCCGTGTAAGGCTGACCGTTAAGCAGTATTTTCACGTGGAAATACTCACCGACTTTAGCGTCAGCAGGGTTCGTAACAGGAATAACCTCCAACGGATGACCGAGTACCAGAGCAAAATTCTTATCGTCATGCGAGGTGTTGAATATTGCTTTCGCGTACTTGTCGTACTTGTTGGCAGATATTACCTTGAGACCCTGAGCTTCAAGGTCTTTCCTTGCGCCCGATTTACCGCCCTCATTGGTTACGCACCACGACTCGCCGTCCTTAGTCGCAACAAGTATCACTGACTTCGACAAATCTTTGGGAGTAACAACGAAATTAATGCAAAGCCCTTTTTCGTTTGCGACAAGCTCGGAGGGAACAAATTTCCCGTCCTCAATGATTCCTGCTTTGACACGTTCGAGAATCTCTACCTCTTCGGGAACTATAAACCTGTGTGCTGACTGTACCGTCGCTACAAATGGCTGTCCTTCCTTCATGGCTTCATTCTCGGCCTTGATTGTCAGTTCGTGTGCGAACGCAGGAAGTGATGAGAGCGTAAGCACTGTTACAAGTGCAGGGATAAGAAAACGTTTCAACATACAAAAAACCTCCGTCTCAAAATTTTAACGGAAGTTATAATAACACAATCATCAAAAAAAATATTACTGTCTCATTACGCACTCAGCCCAAAATTTTGCAGCGTTACAGTTTCCCATTGATGAACGCGCTTTCTCCAGTGCCGTATCAGTTTCGTTCTTAACTCTCTCATCGTTCAAGTACCTTCCGAGTTCCTGAACAATTCGCTCTGGGGTTGCGTCATCGCATAACAGTTCGGGGTAAACCTGTTTATCCGTCAGCATGTTAGGTATTGAAATGTTGCTGACGTGAACAAGCCGTTTGAGTATCGCGTAGTTAAGTCGCTTCATGTTATAGATGACTACCATGTAACGCCTTAACAGCATCGCCTCAACAGCAACTGTTCCCGATACCCCTGCTGCAGCTAATGAACCCATCATCAATTCCCTTCCGCTTCCCTCCCAAAGCTCAAACCCCGACTCATTTACCCTCGTTCGCAGTTCATCGGCAAGATCTTTACTCAAACCCTGAGCAACTGAGAACACAGGCAAATATCCTTCAGCCTTGAGCCTCTTGGCAGTTCCCAGCAGAATATCAAGGTGAAATTTTATGTCGTAACGTCTGCTTCCCGGCATGAGGGCTATAACTTTTTTGTTGACGAATCGGTTTCGGAACTCATCGGAGATTTTAACGCCCTCCAATTCGTGAACAAGAGGATGAGATTTCCAGAACGATTTAACCCCGTTTACCGTCAAAAATTCGTGTTCAAACAAAAATAACGGCAGACTAAAATCAAAATCCCTCTTCAAATTCTTCACCCTTCCTGAACGCCATGCCCATACTGTTGGAGGTATCAATGAAATTATCTTCCCCTTATACCCAGAACTCCTTAATGATTTCGCAAGCATTAAATGAAAATCAGGGCAGTCAGTCAACACTACTGCGTCAGGTTTTACCCTCATAATTTCACGCGTTATGTTACGTTTTAATCTCAGTATTCGGGGGATTGCAGGTATGATTTCAAGTATTCCCATCAGCTTTAACTCCTCGTAACTCCATACAGCTTTACCCCCTGAGTTAATGCTCTCAGTTCCCAACATACCCCAAATTTCTGTTGACGGGGCTATACTCAATATTTCACGGATTAAACTTCCTGCGTAAATATCTCCGCTCACTTCTCCGCATGACACAAATATATTCATGAGTTATATTTCTCCCTGTCAATCATATTCCCTCCGTCAGCAGCTATAACTGTACACGCTATATTTCCCATACAAGTTGTAGGTGTGTTGAACAGGTCTTCGAGTGCCTCAGTGCTTATCGCTATCCCAAGAAATTCAAGCGGACAACCTGTCTGCGTAAATAATGCTGACATTGATATTATCCCTGCTCCGGGTAACCCTGGTGTTGAAACCGTAAGCACTATTATTGAAAACGCAAGCGATATTAATGACGAAACTGACATTTCAACACCGTACATGTTCGCACCTGAAAGCGTTAAAATCGCAAACGTTATCGGAAATCCTGCCTTGCATATTGACGTGGTTAATGGTATTGAAAGTGAGTAAACTTTCCGCGATATTCCCATATCCTCACAGCACTTCATACCGTCAGGGATTGCCGCTATGCTTGAACATGTACTGAATGCAGTTATTATCACCGGAAGGGATTTTCTCAGCATAACAAAAGGACTTAAACCGGTACTCAGTTTCACTGCTATACACATAAAAATGTTCAGCAAAACATATGCAAAAATAAACGTCAGCAATATCCCAATTACTGACACTATAGTCTCAAGCCCTGTAGTTATTACCATTGAGGCTATAGAACAGAATATAGCCAGCGGAACTATCAGCATAAATATTCTCGTAGCCCTCATGAATACTGCTGTCAGTTCACCGAAAACATCCCGCAGAACTTTCGCTCCTGCTACGCCGACAGATATTCCGATAATTACTGCTATGACCATTATTTGAAGCATATCAGCCTCAAGCAGCGGTCTCACTATATTCTCAGGAACTAAGTTCATCAGCATTCCAGTTAATGATAACGTTTCGGCCTGTACAGCCTCAACTGATGACGATGCAGTCAGTCTTACTCCTTTGCCTGTCCCGAATAAATATACAGATCCGAAAGCTATGGCAGTGCTTGCTGTCTGGAACAAAACTATATATTTCAATAGTCTTCCGCCCGATTTCTGAAGCCCTGAAGTACTGCCCATACCTGAAAGACAAGTTATTATCGAGAACAGCACTACAGGTACTGAACACATTTTCAGGCCGTTCATGAAGACAGTTCTGACAGGAGTGAATATATTATTGTTGACTGCCATGTAAACGTTCTCAGGGAAAAATTCCTTGAGTACTACTCCTGACACTACAGCAGCGAATAATATAGTCAATATTTTGTACAGCCCTGAGTAATTCGAGAGCATAGCTTTGATGCGTACAGTATTAAACCTGCGGTAATGCTTATACCTCAGGTAACGGCTGAACGAACGAAGCAAAATACTTTGAACTGCTGCCTGTGTCTCTGACAGTTCATCATCATCATCATCAGCGTGATACTCGACTTCAGCGTTACCGTAAAAATCAAACTCATTACCCGGTACTTTTATGTCAACGATTACATCTCCGAAAACTTTTCCGATGTTGACGACGAAATGTGACAGTTCCGAAAAATCTGCGTGTTTTAACAGCGTTGTCATTGTCTCCTCGCACATCAGCACGGCTCTGTCAGTGTCTTTAACGCTGAGTTTCATTTCGCCTAAACTCTCACGGATAAATCCGAGTGCTTCAGACAATAATTTTTCAGTTTCAGCTTTAGTTCCGGTTCCGGTTCCAATAACCGTAAATTTTTTGAGCATAATGAATAACAAACTCCTTTCTTAAGGACGGTTATACTGTTCCCTGTCAATAAGATTACCGCTCGAAGCTGCCAGAAGTGTACAGACTATATGCCCCAGACATACAAGCACAGTCGCAGTAAAATCCGTCAATATATCAATAGGTACTACTATTCCGATAAACTCAACAGGACATCCGAACTCACTGAAAAGTACTGACAGTGTTATCAGCCCCGCACCGAATATTGAAGGAGTTGCTATCGACATCAAAGACGACATTAATATAAGCATTATGATTGATACAGGAGGAATGTTAATACCGTAAAGATTTGACGCTGAAATCACTATCGTTACGTAATACGCAGCACTGTATACCTTATTCACAGATGTTGCAAGAGGGATTGAAAATGAATACAATGAAGGTGAAATACCCATAGCAGCACAGCTCTTCAGGCCGTCAGGAATAGCAGCTGTACTTGTACATGTACTGAAAGCAGTTATCAGCATTGGCGCGGATTTCCTCAGCATTGTTAAGGGACTTAGTTTTGCTGAAAACTTCACCAGAAAACAGAGTGCTATCGCCGTTACTATATGCCCCCCAATAACTGTACATATTATGCCTGCCAATGATGACAAAGTTCCCGTTCCCGTTACAATAATCATTGAGGCTGCGGAACAGAACATTACGGGGACAATAAATTTCAGGAAAAATCCCATTATCTTCATGAATATCATATCGACTTCGCCTGAAAATTTCCGTACACATTTAGCGTCCGTAACTGATACTGCAAATCCTGCCATGAACGCAAGCACAATTAACTGAAGCATATTGCCCTCAAGAAACGGCCTGAAAATATTTCCAGCAACTAAATCTGTAAACATACCGATTAATGATACTGACTTAACGTTAACCGTCTCTCCTGAAGTTAAAGGGATATTAACACCCGTGCCCGGCCTGAATATATATATTGAGCACAAGCCTACAATAAGTCCGATAATCTTGCATATCACGAAATACTTGAAGAGAGTTCCGCAAGTTTTCTTTATTCCCGAAAGCCCTCCCATATCTGCAACGCATGACATAACAGAGCAAAATACTATAGGAACTGCGCACATTCCGAGACCGTTAAGGAAAACAGTGCGTACAGGGACAAGTATATTATTGTTGACCGCCATGCAGACGCTCTCAGGAGCAAAAGACCTCAGCGCAAGGCCTGACGCTACTGCCAGGAACAATGCCGTCAATGTCCTGTACAGCCCCGAATAATAAGACTGCACAGCCTTTATGCTCACAGTGTTGAAATCCCCCGAATGCCTGTAGCTCATATAGTGTGTGAACGGACGAAGTACTAGACGACGAATTGCCCCGTAAGAGTTCAGAATATCATCGTTACTCTTCAGCACGGAAACATCAGCAGGACTCAAAAATTCAAACTCATTGCCCGGTACTGCCAAATCAATAATCACATCACCGAAAACTTTTCGTATATTCACCCGTAAATACCCTGTTCCCGAAAAATCAGAATGGTTTATCAGGGTCAGTAACGTCTCTTCGCACATCAGTTCGGTACGGAGTGAGTCTTTCGTTTTCAGCTTCATTGCTCCGAGCTGTTCACGGATAAATCCGAGTGCCTCAGCCAATCCGCAGTCATCAGCTTTACCTGTAACATCAAATTTCTTCTGCACAGTTCACACCCCAAACTGCTATGTTATACTTGTCGGCAAGCTCAAAGAATTTTTCAGGCTCTAAAATTAATGTTTTACCTGCTTCTACTCCCAGACATGTTAATCCTGCTTTTCTCATGTTATCGAGCGTTACTGTTCCTACGGTAGGCAAATCGTACCTCATATCCTGAGTTGCTTTCATCATTTTAACGACAACTCCCCTGCCCGAAATTTCACCCGAACGCTCTATCATTTTGTCAGTACCTTCCATAGCCTCGACAGCAACTACTGCCCCGTCAGCAATACAAACAGCCTGACCGAATGAGCACGGCAAAGTTACCCTCAAAATTTCCCGGCCGTAAGCTATATCACTGAGTTCTTTTTCTGTCGGTGAACGGGATGATAATTTACCTGATGACGCTATAAATTCGGGGAGTATCTGCCAATAAGGTATTACCTGAATATTCTCGTCCTCGCAAGCCTTCACTACAGCCCCTAAAAGTGAATGGTCATCCCTCAAACTCCTGCGCAATACTGAGCGCGTCAGTCTGTCGAAAAGAAGAGGCAGGCAGTAAATCACCTTCTTAGGTATACGTCCTGCCATTATTACTTTGTCAGCACCGAATGATTTTACTTCACGTATTCCGCGCCCTAAACTAGGCGTTCTCATTCGGATTAATTTTCCCTCATCCCCTGCAAACTGTCTCAAGGTTTCAGGGTCATCACGCAGGGCTAATATGAGTGTTGACGGCTGAAGGCTCATCAGTTTACGCGCGATCTCAACAGGTAATATCCCTTCACCGGCTACAAGTGCTATGCTCAAATCCTGTCGACCCTCCGCGCGAAATACAATGCTGCGAACAGGAACACTATGTTAGGTCCCCATCCTGCTATGAACGGAGGTAATGACCCTGCTTCGCCCAAAGCCCTGCACAATGACATGACGACATAGTAAGCAAACACTATAACTACGCTTATGCCGAAACCTACACCTCCACCTGACCTGCCTTTTCTCGAAGCACCGAATGACGCTCCTAATACTGCCATGATTACGCACGCCCAAGGGATAGCGGTCTTCAAATGGAACATAACCCAGAGTTCGGACAACTGAGAGTCTATAGCTTCGCCCTGTTTAATGTAACTCCATAATTCATGCGCACTCATATCGGCAGGTCTTCTGGTACTCCTCTGCAGCTGTTCAGGGGAAAGCCTTAATGCTAACATCTGACGCTCGAACCTCAGCAGTAAATTCACTTCACCTTCAGCATTAACGTCATACATTCTGCCGTCCTCTATCCACCATTGGGAGTTCTGCCACATTCCGCGCCTTGCGTTGAGAGTGTGAGAGAGTCTGCCTTCATTGTCGAACTCGTGCATCATTATTCCCCTGAGTATTCCTTTGTCGGGGTCAAGCTCATCAATGTAGAGTACACGTTTCAGTTTTCCGCCCTCTTCATCGCGCAGGAACACTTTTTCCTGAATGACTGATGCCTGATTCTTCATTATCTCGAACTTCATCAGCCTGTCAGCAGCTATTGCCCCGAAAGGCACAACAGTCTCATTAAGGCCGAACCCTATGAGTGAAATCAGGATTGACGCGAAGAATACGGGTCTTAATATTCTGGTGAAAGGTATTCCCAATGACCTGAGCGCGATTAATTCGCTTGCGCCGTTAAGGGTTGACATTCCGAGAAGTGTTGAGAGCAATGAGGACATAGGTATAGTCATCACTACGACTTCAGGCAGACGGTAGAAGAACAGTCTGGTTACCACTCCGAACGCAACGCCCTGTTCAATGATTAACTTGGCCGCCTGGAACAGCAAATCACCTGCAACAAATATCAATACGAAAATTAATATCCCGAACATGAACGGCCCAGCACATGCACCGAGTATTAATTTGTTTAATAGGCTTCTTCTAATCATTGTGTTAAGGCTGTCGCAGAATATTTGCGTGTCATCTGGTTAGTGAGTTTGTCAACAAGCTCCTGAGCCGTAGGAAGATTAGTACCCCCCTCGTAAGTCTCGCTGACATTCAGAACAGTTACATGAAGGAACTCTTCAAACGTTGCGCATAATGAGTTGACAATTAGCGTAAGCCTTTCGATTATGCCGTCAACCATCTGATAAGGGCATTCCGAGAGTACACCGATAATCTGAAACTCTCCTGCCTGTATAACCGTATCGGTCTGCCTTATATCTTTCCTTACGCTCTCACAGTAAGCCCTGAAAGGTCTGACATATCTGCCCATGTCATCATCGGGCAGCAGTTGAGGGAATACAAGCCTTATCATGAACGCGCTCACAGGATGGTTATATCTTCCTGCCCTGTATAACTCATCGGCAATCCTCGCCATTCCGTAACGGTATGAATGAAGCTGCGTATCAGGATCTGTGAACTCAGCTGCTTCACTGTTACCGGCTCTTGAAGTTGCCTCAGCATTCTCTATAGGCAGTCCTTTGGGGTTAAGCTCGAAATAGAATCTTTTCCCGTCAGCTATACTCTTGCGTTCAATGTCCCAGATTTTACCGTTAATTTCAGCAGTTGTTGATACGGGACTGAACCAGTCGCTTATATTTTTGCCGACAGAGTCCATTCTTGAAATGTCGAGAACATCAAGCATGTTTTCAGTGAGATTCATTATTGCCCCTGTGTTGTCGGTAATTACGAAGTTTAACGGTAACTGTTTAACGTCATCGGCAATTTCAACGGGGACAATTTTATTGCGTTCGTTCTCTTCCTGATTGTAAGCGACCAGTAAGGCAGCAGCACCGCATACGGCAATTATCACGCCGAGCCACTGAAACATTCTTGCTCCGTAAGTGATGGCCATAGGGCATAACAGTACACCCTGAGCCAATGCCTGAAGCGATATTAACCCTACATTGAAACCGTGAATGATAAACAGGCCGTAGAGAATGCTCATGATGATGAACAGCAGCCATACTAATCCCCATACGGCCAAGTCAACTTCACCGACAACGCTGCCCGTACCCATTGCGCGCGCAAGCATTATGGTTAAGATTGCTACAACGGGAGGGATAGTTATCCATTTGAGAAAGTTGTTCTGTCCCATTATCTGTATAACAGCTCCTCACCGGAAGGATAGCTCAGTGTATAGTCAACAATTATCGGTACAGTTGCGCCTGAAGGAACAGTGATTTCCCAAGTGAGTCTGTTTTCCTTGTCGCGTTCTTTTTCTTTAGGGTCAATTCTTTTGACATCGAGTTTGATTTTCTCGTCAGTCGGTATCGGGAGTCTGTCCCTTACTTTAATGACCTGTTCAAATTTAGTGCCGTTAGTGATTTCGAGTCTGTAACCGCTGGTAAAAACTCCGCTGAACCATGAGACACCTGTTTTCTCAATGAGTGCTTCTTTTTTGACTGTTATCTGTTCAGCGTAACCGAACGGGATTCTTTTCTGGTTCTGATTTTTGCCGTATTCATCGAGATAAATTTTCCCTGACGAATGACCGTCAACCATAAGTTCAGCTTCACCGGGTATTAAATGTTCGTTTCCTTCGTCCATGCTTGCGACTATCCAGGCGTTGTTGCGCTGTTCGGGGATGAGAGTGAGTTCGAGTTTACCTGCGAGAATCATTTTGCCCGCAGTAATCTCAAAATCCCTGTCAGTTCCATCGCCGGGTAATTCGCCCTTAATTTCGAGCGTTCTGTCTGCAAGAGTCTCTTTAACTTCGGGAACTGCAGGAGCTTCATCAAAATCTTCGAGTGCAGTGTCTTCGTCAGCTTTCAACATTTCCATAGGTGCTGCAGCTCTTGCTGACTCGTACATTCTGTTAGTCCTCATGAGTCTTACGCCTGAACCTCTTGCAAGCACTTCAGCTTTAGGTTTAATGCTGACCCTTAACGGGTTAAGTTCGGGGGCAGTAACGCGTTCATCAGGAGTTTTTGTGTGAAGGGTCATTTTACCGTTGTAATCGAGTCCTGTTTTCTGCGATGCCCTGATAAACATTGAGGCTTCAATGTTGCCTGTCTCCGATGAAAGGTTAAGGGCATATCTTGGTTTCCATGATGCTGCGTTTGTGAACGCTTCGATGTACATAGTGCCGTTAGCTTTTCCGGTAACAAGAATGAAATTTGTTGAGCCTCTCGGAGATTTGCCCTGCATTTCGGAGTTAAGCATTTTGAGTTTCTCCTGTTCCTCAGTGAGTATTACTTTGAGCGATGAGAGTTCGTCTTCAGTTTCCTGACGGAGTGCCTGAGCTTTCATGATGTAGGTCAATAATTCTTCGGGCTTTGATTTGTCTGGCTCTGAGTCATTGAGGAGTGAGAGCGTTTGTTCGAGAGCTGCTTTCTTTGAGTTGAGACTGCTGACTGTTTTTGACTGTGCTTCAATCTGAAGCCTCAAAGGTTCGAGCTGTGAGGGAGTCCATTTAGTTCTGGGGTGAACTGAGGTGTGAATGTCACCGTAAAGGTTTTCGGGGTTTAACGGACGGATTGATTCAGCGTTGAATGAGCCGGGTATTACCAGTGAGAATGTACCGTCATTGTTCTGAGGTTCGACAGTGAAAGTGAATTTTGCGCCTGACGGGAAGAAGTCGACTGCTGAAATACTGTCCGAATAATTTTCGGGTACTTCGAGTGCTAATGAGCTGTCAGAACCCCAATGAACTGCAAGAACCAACGATAAGATAAAAATTACTGTCTTCATTAGGAAGATAACTCCTTTCAAAAATTTTGCGTAATACATCGATTAAATTAAACGAGTATTCCCAGTGAGTTTTAACAGCTATTATAATGTATTCATGAAAAATATTTTGCACCTGTTTTTCTGAATGGTGTGAAAGTTTTTTCGATGTCATTTTCAGGCAGAGTGAAAATAAAAGCATTATTGGTGTAAAATTAATGCGATAAAAATTTTAAGAGGCGAAAGAATTTTATAACCGTGTGCCTTTTAAGGATGATTGGCTGACGGATTTTTTCTCCATTTTTCCAGCCTCGCAGAATATCAATTAAAATTAAAACTAATTAAGAACATCGACGGAGCGAAATTATTAAATCGGGAGGCCTATGTATGACGGAGCGTCTGTTAATAGATTTTTCACAGGTATACGGACAGAACAGAACTGACAAAACCGCTAAGAGTGTTTACAGTACTTACGCTGGTACTCAAGTAACTAAAGATAAAGAAACTCCGAATGTATCATTTGAAGAAATGCTCTCGGACTCCATCAGGAAAGTAAATTCCCTCCAGCTCGAAGCTGATAAGAAAATCCGTGATTTAGCCATAGGAGATGCTGAGGATATTTCCGAAGTAGTGTTGGCATCATCAAGAGCAGATACAGCTTTAAGGCTTGTCATGGAAATACGTAACAAGTTTCTTGATGCCTATCAGGCATTGTCGCGCATAACAGGCTGATTTAGAAAATGGACAGTTTAAGACGCTGGTTCGCCTCGTTCCTTAACTTTTGGGCATCTCTCAAACTCTGGCAGAGAGCGTCAATAATTTTTGCTGTTCTGCTTGTACTGGGAGGTCTCGGGGCGTTAATCTTCATGACCGGCAACACAACCTATGAACCTCTTTATGCCGGCCTTGAAGTGTCAGATCAGGCTGCAATAGTTGATTACCTCAAGGAAAATAATTTGCCTTACAGGTTAGACCCAAGTTCGAGCGCGATACTTATGCCCGGAGGAGCAATTTATGAGACACGTTTAACGCTTGCTCAAATGGGACTGCCTAAGGGCGGTACTAAAGGTTTCGAGATTTTTGACGATTCAGCAATGGGAATGAGCGAGTTCCAGCAGAGAATAGCTTACACGCGTGCAATAGAGGGTGAATTGGCTCGTACAATTTCGCAAATGTCTCAGGTAGATAACGCCCGTGTCAGTGTAGTTATCCCTGAACAAAGACTTTTTCTTGAGCAGCAGAAACCTTCAACGGCTTCAGTACTTTTGAGGCTGAGACCCGGAGCAACTATAGGACCGACTCAGGTCAAGTCAATAATTCACTTAGTGGCACATTCAGTTGACGGCTTAGAGCCTGATGCAGTTACCGTTGTCGATACCAACGGGAGAATTTTATCTGACATGGTTTCGGACAGCATGATTATGTACAATCCTGACGGCACTAACTCAGTTACATCTGTACAGCGCGAACTTGAACGCCAGCATGAACGCGAACTCGAAAACAAAGTGCGCGTTATGCTCGAACAGGTTTACGGGCCCGGTACTGCTGTCGTAAGAGTGAGGATAGATTTGGACTTCGACAAACGCACGAACTCATACGTCGAGTACTCACCCAACCCTGAAACAGGTACAGGAGTTCCGAGAAGCAATGAGCGTCAGGAAGAGAGTTACACCGGTCAGGGCAACCCCGTTAACGGCAACCCGGGCACAACGACTAACATACCAGGTTACGCGATAAACTCTACGCAGGTTCAGAGCGAGTATAACAACTCAAAGGCGACGACTAACTACGAGATTACGACAAGGAAAGGCGATCAGGTAGTTACGCCCGGAGGAGTGAGGAGATTATCGGCGTCGGTATTGATAGACGACAAATATAACGAGATTAACGAGGAGAGGCTCGAAGCGTTACAGGAGGTTATCTCGTCTGCAATAGGTTTCAACAAGGACAGGGGAGACAGTTTAGTAGTGAGGGCGATGAGATTCTCAACGGCATTCGCAGACTCAATGGCAGAACAGATGAGACAGGAACGTATGTGGAAAATGATTTACGGTTCTGTAGCTGCCGCTATAGTTCTGTTAATAGTTCTGGGAGCACTCTATGCCTGGATTAGAATGAAGCGTGCAAGATTAGCAGTTGAGGAGATAGAAGCAGAAGGAAGGAAAGTACCTACGATACAGGAGATGTTGACCTCGCCTGATTTGTTAGCGTTTCAGGGTGAAATGGCAGTGCTTGAGGAACAGCTCAAGGCATACGCTAAGAGTCATCCCGATGAGATTGCGACTCTCGTCAACGAATGGCTGTCTATGGACAGTTAAACTGAAATTTCTATGCTCCCTGAGATGTTGCAGGGAGAATTTTTTTCTGAAGGAGTTGAGGTAAAAAAAAATGCCCCCTAAGGATAAGAAAGATGACAGCAAAAGAGGTTTAACGGGCCGTGAGAAAATAGCGGTCTTAATGGTCTCATTAGGAAGCGAAATAGCTCCCGAAGTCTACAAAAAACTTGACGATTCAACAATAGAGTTAATCACTCTCGAAATAGCAAATCTCAGAAAGGTTACGCCTGACGTAAAACTCACAGTATTAAAAGAGGCTCAGGAGATTTTAATGGCACGTGAGTTTATGGCGCGCGGAGGTGTTGAATATGCACGTGACGTATTGGAGAAAGCTCTCGGACCTGAGAGGGCGCAAACATTATTGGCGAGGATTACGGCGAGCCTGCAGGTTAAGCCGTTCGATTTCATGAGACATACAGACGCAGGGCAGATACTCGGTTTTATACAGAACGAACACCCTCAGACAATAGCATTAATACTCTCATACTTAGAGCCTACTCAGGCTGCAATGATTCTCAGCGGTCTTAATCCTGTACTTCAGGCCGATGTTACAAAGCGTATAGCTAACATGGACAGGATAACGCCGGAAGTATTGAGGGAGGTTGAAAGGGTGTTGGAACGCAAATTAAGCACAGTAATGGGTCAGGACTTCACCGTTGCAGGAGGTATTGACGCAGTTGTAGCTATCGTCAACAGTACTGACAGGGCAACAGAACGCAACATCATGGAGTACTTAGAGGAGAATGATCCCGAACTGGCAGAGGAAATTAAGAAGAGGCTTTTTGTGTTCGAGGACTCAATGCGGCTTGATGACAGGTCGTTACAGAGAGTATTACGTGAAGTTGATATGAAGGAACTCAGCCTTGCGCTTAAAGGTGCAACAGAGGACCTCAAAACGAAATACCTCAAGAACATGTCGAAACGTGCTGCCGAAATGTTACAGGAGGATATGGACTTTATGGGGCCTGTACGTGTCAAGGATGTTGAGGAGGCCCAGCAGAAAGTAGTTAATATAATTCGCGGACTCGAGGAACAGGGCGAAATAGTAATTGCATCGGGCGGAGGAGACGATATGATTGTCTAACGGTCTTGCACATCAGAGGGTTCTCAGGACAGTAAGGTTGTTGCCGCAGGCCGTTAAAATAGGAATCCTTGAGAGTGAAATCAAACAGTCAGGGGCGAAACCTCAAGACCCTAAATCAGCCCGTCCTGACCCAATAAAATCTCAGCCTCCTCAGCCCAAAGCTGAGCCGTCAAAAGTTCAGGTTAAAATGCCTCCTCCTAATGCGCGCGAAATTGAAGAGCTTTCGGCAAAGGTTAAGGAACTTACTGCAAGGCTGAGTGATGCTGAAGTTGAGAACGCAGAACTGTCAGAGGCGAAATCAAAACTTGAGGGCGAAATCGGCGGCATAAAATCCGACTACGAACGCAGGCGCAAGCAGTTAGAGGACGAGGCCAAGAACAATGCTGACAGGATAGCTGAAAAGGCGCGTACTCAAGCGATGAGTGAAGGACAGGTTAAGGGTTACGAGGAAGGCTTGAAGAAAGCGAGAACGGAAGTTGAGCAGGAATATTTCGAGAAGTTTTCCGAACTTGCAGGAGTTATTGACGGAGTAGGGAAGAAACTCGAAGCAGATTTTGCCGAACTAGTCAAACTTAATCAGCCCCGTTTAATCAGAGTATGGACTGAGATGTTGCGCCGAATGTTACACAGACAGGTTGAATTGAACCCTGACACTATTGATTCAGTGCTTGCCGAACTGTTATCGCGTTTGAGCGACAAGAACCAAATATTGATATACGTTTCGCCCGATGATATTAAACACGTTGAGGCAAATGTAGATACTAAGTTCCGCGAGGCATTAAGGGGTGTCAAAAAGTTAGAGCTAAAATCAGACCCTAACATTGAGAACGGAAGCTGCATAGTTGAGACTGGACTGGGAGTTTACGACGCAAGATGGAAGACTCAAATGGGACAGGTAGAGGCAGTAGTTGATGAGGTGTTCCAGCAGTCGGCAAAAGAGGACAAGTAAATCATGAATGACGTTGAAGATGTAGATTTGTTTCAGTTATTTGCGGTAGACCTTCTGCAAAAACCTTTGGTGAAAATCAACGGAAGAATAGTTCAGGTTGTCGGCCTCGTAGCCGAGTCGCAAGGTCCTGACGTGAGAGTAGGGGATTTATGCCATATTTGCTTTCGTGACGGTTCTCATGAACTTGACGCTGAAGTAGTA
>JAFTBA010000279.1 GCA_017458545.1 Synergistaceae bacterium
AGCGCACCGCTCATCAGTCCCTTGACCATTGACTTTGACGAAACGCCCGCAATGATAGTGAGGCCGAAAATCGACAGCCAGAAATATTCGGGTGAACCGAACTACATTGCCAGCTGTCCGAGGATAGGCGCAAAGAAATACAGCGATATACATGACAGCAGCCCTCCGAAGAATGACGCAATACATGCTGTGCCTAATGCTTTCCCTGCCTGACCCTTCAACGTCATCTGGTATCCCTCAATCGCTGTAGCAGCACTTGCAGGAGTACCGGGTGTGTGAATGAGTATCGCTGAGATTGAACCGCCGAATATCGCTCCGCAGTAAATCGCTCCGAGCATAATCATTCCCGTTGAGGCTTCCATTGAGAACGTCATCGGCAGAAGCAGTGCCACTCCCATTGCAGCCGACAGTCCCGGCAAACAGCCTATTACGATTCCTATAGTAACCCCTGCTGTCATGGCCAGAAGATTGACGGGATAAAGTGCGTCAACAAATCCCATTGCCATTAACGATAATGTCTCAGTCATCGTTTACACCCCCCAGAGAGTTCCCGAAGGCAGTCTCACTTCAAGGAACAGAGTAAAAGCGCAGTAGACCAGAACGAAAACAGCAATCTCCGACAAAACAATCTGCCAAATTTTCACGCGCAGGAACAACAGACTCAACGCCATGAACAATATGCTTGAGACGTAAAAACCTACATACGGCATTGAGGCTATGTAGATTAAAATCATTGCGAAGAGCGCGAAGAACTGAGACGGTAAGAAGTCCCTGAAATTTTCGAGGCCGTCAGTTACTCCCTCACGCAATGCGCCGATTATCATGTTTATAACGTGAAGGGTCGTTAATCCTGCGAGGAGGGCTATTACGCACAAAGGGTAAATCTGTGCTGCTTTCGGTAACTGAAGCGTCATATACAGAAAGAAAGCGCATACCCCGTACATTACGAGGCATACGCCGATGTCAGATTTCTTCATTTTTCAGCAGATATTATTCCCAGAGTTTAGCGACTTCATTTGTGCAGAACTCATACTGCTGGTTAATGAGCTTTGCAGTGTCCTCAGCGTTCATGTAGAGGGTTGTAATTCCTGCTTTTTCTGCAGCAGCTTTGTATTCGGGGTCGTCCATAGCATTTTTGAACGCCTCTTCGTAGAACGCTATCACTTCAGCAGGAGTACCTTTAGGGGCAACGATAGCTCTTGCGCTGCCGTACCATTTGTTGTAGAGGCCCAGTTCACCCAGAGTAGGAGCGTCAGGGAATGAGGGCATACGTTTTTCGGCGAAAACACCGAGTACTTTGACCTCAGTGAGCATTGAGGCAATGTCAGCTTCTTTCGCAACGCTGAAATCAACTTCACCCTGTCTTAACGCTAATAACTGGTCAGCTGTTCCGCCGTAAGGTATGGCCATGTACTGAAAGCCTGCTGATTTGGCGAAGAGTTCGGCACCGATGTGATTGCTGGCTTTCATGCCGTTAGTTGAGGCTTTGAGTTTGCCGGGATTTTCCTTAGCGTAAGCGATAAGTTCCTGAAGCGTGTTGAAAGGGCTTGACTTGCTGACCATGACCATTGAAGTTTCGTTTACGTGGTTGCAGATCGGAACGAAGTCATCAATCTTGTAATCGCCTAACTGTTCGACGATGTTTGAGCATAATGTCGGGAGATTAACGAAACCCAATGTGTAACCGTCAGGTCTTGCCTGTGAAAGTGCTGTCCAGCCTATTGAGCCTGAACCGCCTTCAAGGTTCTGAATGACGATAGTACGTCCTATTTTGTCCGAAGCAAATTTCGAGAGGACGCGCGCTGTGTTGTCAGTACCTGAACCTGCTTTGTAGGCAACGATGACGGTAACATTTTTTGACGGAGACCATGCGAACGCACATACTGCCGTCATAGCAACAACGAGTAAAGCAACCATAAATTTTTTCATGAGAATATCACCTCTTGAATAAAATACTATGCGAATATAAAAATTATACAGGGGAGAGACGTATTTTTCATTTCATATCCGCAACTTATCCCATCACGAACCCTTCAATCACCGCAAGCACTCCCGAAGCAATAAGCACTCCCGAAAGAATCCACATCACTGAGAAAGTACTGCTCAACGGTGAAACGCACATCATCACGGCAAACAGTACCATAGCTATACCGCTCACCAGTACGATCCACCACCCTGAAATCCCTGCACCTCCGAGCCAGAACGAAGCGCACAGCCTTGAAACACCGCCCGTGAAAAACCACAGCCCTATCACGAACGGTATTACGAACGCCGTTAATCCCGGCTGAGTCAGCATGATTAACCCTGTGATAATGTCGAGTATTCCGTGAACAAGCATTCTCCTCATTCCGAACCAATACCACCCTGCTACGTCATTCACTCCTGCCATCAGTAAGCCTATTCCCAACACTATACCTGCTGACATTATTGCTTCAATCGGATACCTCATCATCATTATTCCGAGTACGATTAATATTCCGCCGGTTACCCAAAAATTTACACGTAAACTTTTCATCTTACTTACTTCTCCTCCTCTAAAAGTTTGTTCAAATCATTCTGTGCCTGTCTCAACGTTACGAACTGTATTCCGTGAAAACCGAAATCTATTCCTGCCTTAACATTCCTCTCAAGGTCATCAATGAATACGCATTCCGAAGGTTTAAGACTGTATTTCTCGGCGAGCAGCTCATAAATTTTAGGGTCAGGCTTTATGAGTTTAACATCGCATGAGAATATTCCGCCGTCCATTAACGGAACGCAGTCAAGTACTTCAGGATTGCATTTCATGACGTAACGCGAGTAGTTAGACAGGTAAAGCACTCTGTAACCCCTCTGTTTGAGACCGTTAATCCATGTGGGTGTCTCTTTGCGTTTCCTGAGAGTATCGCCGACATTCGCAAAAACTTTACGGAGTTCGTGTTCACGGTGAGGAGCATGAGCGATTATCGAGGCGAAAACTTCTTCAGGGTCATCACCTGC
>JAFTBA010000280.1 GCA_017458545.1 Synergistaceae bacterium
AGTAGGTTTGACGAACGCTGAGCCGGGGGGCATTGCCTTGAACGATCCGTGAATAAAAACAGGGAGAATAGGAGCGTGTTCGTGTGCAGCTATGAGCGCAACGCCTCCCTCAAGAGGCTGTAATTTCCCGTCAAGAGTCCTTCCCCCCTCAGGGAATATCAGAACATCGCTGCCCTCCTGATAGAGTTTCATGAAACCTTTTAACGCTCCTGCTGCCGATGCGTTAGTAGTTCGTGAAACGGGTACGGCTCCCAATGCTTTAATACACGTTCCCAAGAACCAACCTTCAAATAATTCTTCCTTCGCCAAATATCTCAGCAGTCGAGGGAAAAAGCAGCCAACTATCAACGGGTCTAAATTGCTCGCGTGATTACAGGCTACTATGAATTTTTCATCGGGGTTGAGTTTCTCAAGCCATGTTGAAGAGCAGCGGTTGTAAATTTTCAGCAATAATTTGAAGAAATTTTTGACGAACGCATAAAATATTTTATTCTGTTTCATCGGGTAAGACTTCCTTAATTTTGGCGAGTATAAAATCAACAGCTTCATCCTCAGTCATATCTGAGGTGTCAACGTAAACAGCATTTTCGGGAACAGTAAGGGGCGCAACATCACGGTTAGAATCGTTCTTATCACGCTCAATTATAGACTTCAATATAGTATCATAATCGGCTTCTTTGCCTTTTGCGATTCGTTCCCTGTAACGCCTTTCAGCTCTGGCTTCGGGGCTTGCGGTCAAAAAGAACTTTGCTCTTGCGTTTGGGAACACTACGCTGCCCACATCGCGCCCTTCGGCAACTATTGAGCCGTGTTTCTCCTGTTCCTTCTGGAGTCCTAAAAGTGCCTTTCTCACTGAGGGAACAGCAGAGTAAATTGATGCTAACGCGTCAACTTCGGGAGTCCTTATTTCACCCGTAACATCAAAGCCGTTTACGAGAACTGCTTTATCCTCAAGCAGTATCGTAATTTTCTCCAGAGCCTCGCGCATTATGTCATCATCAACAGGTTCAACTTCAGACTCGTGAAGGATTAACGCTATTGCCCTGTAAATTGCTCCCGTATCGAGGTATTTGATTCCGAGACGTGCTGCAATGTCCTTAGCTACAGAGCTTTTCCCTGCACCGGCAGGGCCGTCAATAGTTATTACGTATGACAATTTCTACAGCCCTGCCATATCGCCCATGTCAGCGGCAACGCTCCCGGCAAAGTCAATCATTTCTGACAGAAGGTTGTCGAAGTTCGTTATCCCTAAACGCTCAACAGGTTCAGGAAACATATATGCCTGTAAACCGTCAGCACCTAATCCTATTCCGAGCATTAAGCATATAGTGTTAGCCACTGTTACAACATCGAGAAGGGGCTGATACTGCTTTTTATCTTCGGGAAGGTCATTAGGTTTATGGTGATACGCTATAGGTATTCTGTATGCTTCAGGCATACTCCATTTCTCGATTAATATGTCGCCTATCATTGCGTGGTCAAAACCTAAGACACGCGACTCGGCTTCAGTAAAAGGTATATGTTTCTCCTCAACCATCTTAACGATTATTCCGTAGCCGAAACGCACATAGTCATTGAGAATCACTTTCCCTATGTCGTGAAGCAATCCTCCTACGTAAGCGTCCTCAGTGCTGACTTTCCCGGTCAGTCCTGCCAAATGTCTGGCGGTATACGCAACCATTAACGAGTGCCGCCACAGTTCTCCCCTGTCTAATGCGTAACCCGTTAATCCCTTGTCCATCGCAGAGTAAACAGTAGCGGCAAGTATTATGTTGCTGACGCTCTTGTAACCCAAAAGCGCAATGGCCTCAGCTATATTGGAAATGTTACGGGTAACACCGTAGGCAGCTGAGTTAGCGAGCTTGAGTATTCGCAGCACTAAACCTTCATCGCGCGAGAGACTCTGAGCAACGTCCGCAGCATTGCTTTCGGGGTCATTCAGTTTTCTCATGGTCTCAAGCACAAACTGAGGGAATGATTTTATGTTCTGCATGTTGCTGATAATTCGTGTTTTGATTAATTCTCTGGATTTCTCATCAATTTCACTCACGGACTTTTGAACCCCCTTTTTATGGTAAAAAATCAAACTGTACCGCCATTAAATATTTTAGTGTACAGTTCTGAAAAAGACAAACGCATAAACTCACCTGCCGCTAAATTTTCGAGTCTCATTTTTCCTATTTTGCGCCTGATTAATTTTTCAACCCTGAAACCTGCGCTCTTAGCCATGAGTCTTATCTCGCGTTTCAATCCCTCAACTATAACAATACTTACCCATTGATTTATCGGCTCCCTGTCCATAACATTAATGCTGACGGGCTTAACGTTATACCCCCCTTCAATCTCAAAACCTTTGCGCCATCGTTCGAGCTGTTTCGCGTTAATCGGTATGTTAAGCAGAGCTTCATACTCTTTGCGGATTTCCTTTGACGGGTGAAGAATGCTCTGCGTAAAATTCCCGTCATTAGTCAAAATCAAAAGCCCTTCCGATTCTTTGTCGAGTCTTCCGACAGGGTAGAGCCTCCCGCTGTAACCCCTAATCAATTCAACAACAACAGGGTCATACTTATCACTGGCAGCACACACGTAACCCGCAGGCTTATTGATGACGTAGTAAACGTGTTCGGAAAGAGTCAGGGGTTTACGGTCAAGGGTTACAGTGTCGTTGTCAGGGTCTACATCAAAAAAGGGGGCAAGAACTATTTTGCCGTTTACCTGCACCCTTCCGCTGAGAATTATTGTCTCGGATTTACGCCTTGAGGCAGCTCCGCACGACGCTAAAAATGCGTTCAGTCTCACGTTGAAATTTCCTCCTCCTCTGATGTCTCCTCTATCTCGTCAAATGACGGTATATCGTTAATATCATTCATTCCGAAAACCTCAAGGAATTTAGCTGTCGTTACGTACAGCAATGAGGGACGGCCTTCCTTTTTCCGTCCCGAACTTTTAACTAGGCCAAGCTCCAATAATTTAGCGAGAGGACTCGAAGAATTAACGCCCCTGATTTCCTCGATCTCACTTCGTGTAACGGGCTGGCTCTTAGCTACCACTGCCGCTGTCTCAATAGCTGCACGGCTCAAACGTATGCGTTTTGTTCCGGAGTTCTCCCGGAAATCTCCGACAGTCCCGGAAAGTTCCGGCTTAGTCTCAAGCACCCATCCTCCTGCCAACGCTTTCAGGAAAATTCCGTGTCCCTCACCTTCAAGAATACTCCCTAACTCCTCAAGTGCTGTCCTCACTTCACGGCCGTTAGCTCCAAGTGATTCTCTCAGTTCGCGGTCTGTTACGGGAGTTGCTGCGGTGAATAAGAGGGCTTCAATTTTTCGTGATAACTCTGACATCGGCGAATAATTCATCCTGTTCTATATATACCTTTCCCATTCTGCAAAGCTCAAGCACGGCCAAGAGAGTTACAACAAGATTCTTGCCTGCGATTTCGCGGAGGCTCAATGTGTCGGAAACTTCAAGCATGGCCGATACCTCAGCAACACGGGCCTCAATCTGTTTCAGATCGTCCCCTGCGAATCCGTCCCAGTCAGCATTAGACTCGTTCTCCTCGAAATTCTGCCTGTTCCTCAGAGATTCGGCATGACGTTCGTGAAGAGACTTCCATGTTTTGCCGAGTAAGTACGCTCCTGAACCGTCAGTATCAATTATAATTTCGCGTTCAGGATTTGAATTAGGCTCAACAGGAATCTCACGCCTGAAGGATTTTGAGTGAGACGAGAATTTTTCGGCAAGCCATAAATATACCTGCCTGTACGGTTTGTAACGCTCTAATGACTTCATGAACTCCTGTTCGTTAGGAATGTCATCACCGTTAAAATCAAACTCAAAATTATCTTCACCCTTAGCTCCCGGCAAAAGAGAGTGAGTTTTTTCGAGCAATAATCCTGCCGTCATACTGAAAAATTCGGCGAGTGTGTCAGCAGGAGTTTGCTTTGACTTAACGAGATAGAGACCGTAAATCCTAATGAGCTGTGAGATTTTTATTCCCGACACCTGAAACTTTCTGTTCTCAACAAGCGAACAAAGCAAATCAAACGGCCCTGAATACCCGTCAATGTTTATCGCTAAATCAGTTACCTGCATTTTGCGGACAGCGTTTAGGGTTGACGAGCAATCCCATAGCAGGGTAAATCTCACTCATAGTCTGACGGGCTACCTTTCCTGCGCGTTCGGCACCGTCAGCAAAAATTTCATCGAGAAGTGAACGCTTACCCTCATATTTTGCACGGCGTTCGCGTACGGGTGTCATGATTTCCTGAATGTGAGCGTTAAGTTTCTTCTTGCAGTCCACGCAGCCGATTGCAGCAGTTTTACAGCCCTCACAGATTTCGGACTTCTCGCCCTCGTCTGAATTGAACACCTTGTGCAAATCCCATACAGGACACTTTTCTGGGTCGCCCTTATCGGTTCGCCGCATTCGGGCAGGATCTGTCATCATAGTTCGTAACTTCTGCCACATAGAGTCGGCACTCTCTGAAATTTCTAGGGCGTTTCCGTAGGATTTGCTCATTTTGCGTCCGTCAGTGCCGGGAACTTTAGGTGTTGCAGTGAACAAAGGCTGAGGCTCAACAAGTATTCCTTCACCGAAAAGATTGTTGAAATGTCTCACTGTCTCACGGCTCAACTCAAGGTGCGCGCTCTGGTCTTCGCCTACGGGTACAAGTTCGGCCTTGTAAAGCAGAATATCGGCAGCCATTAACACAGGGTACCCCAAAAATCCGAACGTCCCTAAATCCTTGTTGCGTATGTTGAAGAGCTGTTCTTTGTACGTAGGGTTACGGTAGAGCCAGCCTAACGGCGTAATCATTCCGAGTGCCAACGCCAATTCAGCGTGCTGAGGAACATGCGACTGAATGAACAGCGGTGATTTTTCGGGGTCTACCCCTACCGATAACCAGTCGAGTAATGCCGTGTAGCAAAATTCGCCGGTGTTTGAACTGTCCTCGTAATTAGAGGTCAATGCGTGCCAGTCGGCAATAGCATAAAAACATTCGTAGTTGTCATCGTTCTGTAACTTAATGAAATTGCTCAATGCCCCGGCCATGTGTCCTAAATGTAACGGGCCTGTAGGTCTCATTGCGCTTAAAACTCTTTTTTTCATGTCTGTAAAAATTCTCCTATATTCTGAGGATTGAGGGGAGTGCTTTAACGTCAATAATGACCGTTTCAATTCCGCACGCTTTGATTTTTTCTGCTAACTGAGGAATTGAGGCACGTTCCATTTCGCCGTGATTAACGAGTGCGATAGTCATTCCTTCGTTGACGGCATCGGAAATTTCGTGGTACTTCATATCGGCAGTAACATAAACGTCCGAGCCTCTTAATTTTGCCGAACGCCAAAACTCTGCGCCTGACCCTCCGCATAATGAAACGGTTTGAATCTCAGCGTCTTCATTGAGAGTGAAAATGTCTATGTTCGACAGCCCCCAAGATGTTTTAACGTGCTGTGCAAATTTCGGGAGGGTCATTCTTTCATTGAGAGTACCTGTTACACCGAACTCATCGAGATTCTCAACGCTGCTCATTCCGAGAAGCGCAGCGAGTATATCATTGACACCGCCGAATGCTTTATCCCAATTAGTATGGGCTGCTATTATGCTGACGTTACGCCTCACAGCCTCGAAAATAGTCCTGCCCTGTTCGTCAGTATCAGTAATTTTTTTGACGGGCCTGAAGATTAAAGGGTGATGGGTTACCAGGACGTTACAGCCGAGAT
>JAFTBA010000281.1 GCA_017458545.1 Synergistaceae bacterium
AAAAATAATGAGGGCTTCGCTGAATGCAAAGTCCTCATTCGGTTATCTCTGCTGTTATGTGAAGTTTACGCGGATTTTGGCAGGAGACCTGTTACTACTGTTTTACAACGTTGGCAGCCTGGGGACCCTTCTCGCCGTTGACGATGTCGAATGTTACCTTCTGCCCCTCGTTGAGAGTCTTGAAACCCTCTCCCTGAATCGCGCTGAAGTGAACGAATACGTCCTTGCCGTCGTCTACGGTGATGAATCCGTACCCTTTGCTCTCGTTAAACCATTTTACGGTACCCTGTGCCATGAAAAAAAAGCCTCCTGAATAATGATAAAAATATTTCGCAACCTGAATAATATTACAGGAATTTGCAGATGTTAGATTACATGTTTTACGAATTTATGTCAAGCGAAAAAACATTCTCACTGTGTCTATATTATGCACAAAAAGAAAATTTAGCGATATAATTACGGGCAAAATATAAACATAAAATTATGGGAGCTTGTTTAACAGGCTGAGAGGGAATTTTTGATAAACATTCCGACCATCATAACCTGATACGGGTAATGCCGTCGTAGGGAACTTCACCGGTAACGAATCTCAAACACATTCAGGCTCTCACAATAATTCAAACAAATAAGGAGAATTTACAACACAATGTTAGGTTCATGTCTCAATAACGTCCGTGAAAAATCACCGTTAGTTCACAACATCACCAATTATGTTACTGTCAATGACGTTGCAAACGCAATCCTCGCAGCAGGTGCAAGCCCCATAATGGCAGATGAACCCGATGACGCTTACGAAATCACAGCCATATGCAATGCCCTCAACATCAACATAGGCACTCTCAATTCACGCACAATCACCTCAATGTTCAGGGCAGGGCAGAGAGCTTCCGAATTAGGCCATGCGTTATTGCTTGACCCCGTAGGCGCAGGAGCAAGTTCACTCAGGACTGATACAGCCGTTAAACTCATGAAGGAAATTAAGTTTGACGTTATCAGGGGGAACGCCTCTGAGATTAAAACGCTCGCACTGGGTTCGGGAACTACTCACGGTGTTGACGCTGATAAAGCTGACGCAGTAAGCGACTCAAATTTAGCGTTCATGGCCAAATTCGTGAGGGATTTCGCTAAGAGTACAGGCTCAATTATCGCACTCACAGGAGCGATTGATCTAGTTGCAGACTCCGAACGCTGTTACGCAATCCGCAACGGCCGTCCAGAAATGGGAAGGATTACCGGTACAGGCTGTATGCTTTCGGGAATCACAGCCGCGTTCATAGCCGCTAACCCTCACAATAAACTTGAGGCTTGCGCTGCTGCAGTCTGCATGATGGGTGCTGCAGGTGAAACAGGTTATTCACACCTCAAAGAATACGAGGGAAATTCAACCTACAGGAACAAAATTATCGACGCAATCTACAACATGACACCTGAAAATTTAGAGAGAGGTGCTAAGTATGAAGTTATCGAATGAAAATTTGAGGCTTTACGCAGTTACCGACCGTTATTGGCTCAAAGGAAGGACTCTCGCCGAAGTCGTCAAAGAGTCAATAACAGGCGGTGCTACGATGATTCAGTTACGCGAGAAAAATTTATCGCATGATGACTTCAAGAGTGAGGCACTTGAGATTCAGGCGTTATGCAAAGAATATCATATCCCTTTCATCATTAATGATGATGTTGAATTAGCACGTGAAATTTCAGCAGACGGTGTTCACGTTGGACAGGACGATATGAACGCAGTGAATGCCGGAAAGTTAATCGGTTCAGGTAAAATTCTGGGTGTTTCAGTGAGGACTGCTGACGAGGCATTAGAGGCCGAACGCAACGGAGCTGATTATCTCGGAGCAGGAGCAGTGTTTCACACCGGTTCAAAGGACGATGCCGTTGACATTACGCATGAGGCATTGAGGGAAATTTGCAGCTCCGTTAAAATCCCCGTTGTCGCTATCGGAGGGATAAACTCAAAGAATATTCACCTCCTCAAAGGCTCAGGCATTAAGGGAGTCGCTGTGATAAGCGCTGTTTTTGCGAGCGATGATATTACATTGGCAGCAAGGGAATTACGCGGATTGTCGGAAAAATATTTTGCACATGAATCTTAAAGGTGCAATTTTTGACGCTGACGGTACATTAATAGACTCTATGCACATCTGGGACGAACTCGGTCAAAGATACCTTGAGTCTCTCGGAATTGAAGCTGAGGAAAATTTATCGTCAGTTATCTACCCTAAGAGCCTCGAACAAAGCTGTTATTACCTCCGTAAACATTATAACCTGAGAGACTCTGAGGGCGAACTCTAAAC
>JAFTBA010000282.1 GCA_017458545.1 Synergistaceae bacterium
ACATGGGACTGGGTAAATGTAAACTTGAGCAAGAGCGATGTAGTTTACATTCAAAAACATTGTAAAACGCGTAACGAATGTGTACCGACGTTGCGTAGACGAGGTAAAAACTGGTATTTGGATTTTGCATTTGAGGAGGAGGTGAAAGTTCGTGAAAAAGAGCTTATCAAGCAAATAATATTGGGAGTAGATTTAGGAATAAATAATGACTGTGTATGCAGCGCAATGAAATCGGACGGCACTGTCATTGGCCGAAGATTTTTAGATTTGTCAAGAGAAAAAGACTGTCTGACGCACGCGGTAAATCGCATAAAAAAAGCGCAGCAGCATGGAGCGAAACGAACCCCCAGATTATGGGCAAGAGCAAAGGGAATCAACACAAATATAGCGAATCTGACCGCACAATTTATTGCAGATACAGTGCATATATTCAAAGCAGACGTTGTAGTTTTTGAGCATTTAGGCTTAGACGGAAAGAAACGAGGTAAAAAGAAACAGAAATTACATCTGTGGAAAAGCCGTGCAGTGCAAAGTATAGTAGGGAGTAAACTGCACAGATTAGGTAAACACATAAGCCGAATATGTGCATGGGGAACATCCAAACTGGCGTATGACGGAAGCGGGGAGGTAGAGCGAGATGAGAAGAACTATAGCATGTGTAAATTCCCAAACGGAAAAAGATATAATTGCGACCTATCAGCCTCATACAATATAGGAGCGAGATATTTTATCCGAGAACTACTAAAATCCTTGCCGGTAACGTCAAGGTTGGGCATGGAGGCGAAAGTTCCATCATGTGCCAAGAGAACCACCAGCACCTTATCCACGTTAATTAGTCTGAATGCGGAGCTTGCTTCTTAGGGAGTAATGCGCTGAGTTTAGACTGTATAGTGGAAAGGCAGTCCGAACGATTAAGAAGTTTGGAAGCCTTCGACACGCAAAGCGGCAAACACTTTAGTCGAAGGAGGGTTCACGATAAGTCCTCTTTAATTTCCTGAATGACAGTTGACAAAATCATAAAATTATTATAAGTTTATACCGTCAAACAAATTTATATTAACGGCAGAACATCATGACGGAGAAAAACGCAAAGATTATAAGGAATTTCATGGAACATATAAAGCATTCGGACATAGAATATTTTATGAGGAGTATACTTTATTGTTTCTCAGCACCAACTATTAAGGGTATAAAATCGGCCTCACTCATAAATTTCAGACGTTATGACGGCGAGGACATGAAATCGGTTTGGCTTCTGCACGCTGATGAATGGCTTATACCTTTAGGGCTTGAGTGGCTTCTGTTGAACGAACGCTGCGAGTCCGATAACGCCCTCGTACTGATATACAGAAGGAATCTTCTCGCTAAGGCTCTGGGCTGTGATGGTGCATGCGGAATACTGAAAGCCAACGGTTACCCTCTCAACGATGTCGATGCCTGTCTCGAATGCCTGAGAAGTAAATTCAGTTTGGGATTTCCTCATGAGATAGGGTTGTTCCTTGATTATCCGCCTGATGATGTAAAAGGTTTCATCGAGAACAGGTGCGCAAAAAATCTGTCATGCAAAGGCTACTGGAAGGTCTACGGCAATGTAAGAAATGCAATACGCAAATTCAGGAAGTACAGAAAAGCAGAATGCGAAGCTGCCCGATTAATCATGAACGGCGGCAAGCTGATATAAATTTCAGGAGGTCAACAAAAAAAATGGCAAAAGTATTAATCATTTACGTAACGACAACAGGCAACACTGAGAAAATGGCTCAGGCAATCGCCGAAGGTGCTAAGGGTGCAGGTGCCGATGTAACCTGCAAGACTGTCGGCGAAGCGTCAGTGAGTGAACTCGCAGGATATGATGTCATAGCGTTAGGTTCGCCCGCAATGGGTGCCGAAGTTATCGAAGAGGCTGAAATGGAACCGTTCTTCAGCGAGGCTGCAGGAAGCCTCTCAGGAAAGAAAGTAGCGTTGTTCGGATCGTATGACTGGGGCGACGGCGAATGGCTCAGGACTTGGGAGGACAGGTGCAAAGATGCAGGAGCTGAAGTCATAGGGAGCGTTAAGGCTCATCTTGAACCTGATGATGACGCTGTGAATGAGTGCAAAGAGTTCGGGGCTAAACTGGCGTAAACAATCTCAAATGATATTTGCCTCTCCTGTTGTTTTTAACGGGGGAGGTCTTTTTATTTCATTATGCCGTTTGTCAGGGTTCTATATTTTTTTGACTCTTACTGCTTAATTTTAAGCAACGATTATTTTTCAGAATAGTATATAATAACTTTCACGAAAAATTGTCAGACTGTGAGGTTGCCCGTTTATGTATAAAACTGTTAATTCACGCTCATCGTTCCTCATGATGATAGACATTCAGGAACGATTGCTGCCCGTAATACACAATAAAGATAATATACTCAGCAATTCCGTTAAACTCCTTACGTCAGCACGCGAACTTTCCGTGCCCGTAATAGTCTCTGAACAGTACCCTAAAGGTATTGGCTCAACCGTTCCGGAACTCAAACCCTTAATCCCAGATGACTCACCCTTCATCGAAAAAACTGAGTTCTCATGTTGTGCCAATCAGAATTTCGGCGATGCCTTCCTCAACTTACGATTCAATTCGGGCACTAAAGACACAGTCATACTCTTCGGCATTGAAACTCATATCTGCGTCCTCGCTACAGCATTTGACCTTCAAAATAAATTTAACCTCAATGTCGTCATCGCAGCAGATTCATGCGGCAGCCGTTCACCTGAAAACCATTCGCTCGCTCTCAAAGCATTAAGAGCATCAGGCTGTCTCGTCGTTCCTTCGGAAACAGTAATCTATCAGCTTCTCGGGAAAGCAGGCACTCCTCAATTCAAGTCGCTTCTTCCCATCCTCAAATAGTTCATGCGAATTAAACCTGCCGTTTTATTCGCGTTTCTTCTGGTCTATTTGTTCTTCAGGGGAATCGGAGATCACGGCCTTATTGATACTGTTGAAGGAATTAACGCCTCCGTTGCCGCTCACATGACAGGAGGAGGAAATTACTTCGTTCCCAAAATAGGCGAGGCTCTCGCTTCGGGCAGCTCTATGGGGTCATGGTGGCTATCGGCATTAGCCCTCAAAGCGTTCGGCTGGGGTGAGTTCGCTGTCAGATTCTTCTCAGCTCTCGCAGGTCTCGGAATGATTTGGGCTTCGGCAAGAGCTGCACGGCCTTACAATGATGACCCCTCAAGAAAATCTTGGCTCGCAGCTTCTATATGTGCCGGTATGACTTTGTGCTTCACAGTCTCGCAGTTAGCATCATCACATGCACTTTATTCATGTCTCACAGGTATAGCTATGACCTGCATAATTTTATCGGGCACTGACAGAAAAAAATTAATCACCGCTCATTCTGCTATAGTCTTGGCATTCATAGTACACGGTTTCGAGGGAATAATAATTCCCTTCCTCGCAGTCATAATATACTGTGTACTCTCTGAGGACTGGGAATTAATGCGTGATGTTTTCACTTGGCCGGGCGGTATAGTCATAACGTTATCAGTATCATGTTTATACTTCGTCATACTGTTAATCACTAACCCTGAGATAATTCACTTCATGCGCTGTCAGAATCATGCTTATACTTTCGGGGGTATTTATGGGATTCTGATATTCGTCTTCGTGAGCTTCATGCCTTTTCACGGGTTCATCATACGCGCAATTTACGAGGTGTTCCCGAAACAGTACCCCGCAATGAAATCTTATGACCTCTTCATGTTAGTATGGGCGTTAGTGTTCGCGTTATCGGCATTGATTTCGGGTGATATTCTTTCACTGGGAGCATGTGTACCTGCGTTATCGGCACTGCTGGGAAGAAAAATTGACATATGGCTGACACAGAGAAGTTTCGTTTCAATGCGCTATGCCGTGATATTAAATACAGTCATAATCATTCCGGTTCTGTATATGCTGCTGCCGTCAGTCTCTTATCATTTCCCTGTGATTCAATCGGCTATGATGTCGTTAATCCCTTGGGGAGCTGCTGAAGGTTTATTCCTTTTTGCGTCATGGTACTACACCAAAACTAAACAGGTAACTAAATGGGCAAGGAATGTTCCTGCCGCAGCACTGATATGCCTCATGCCGTTAGCAGGAGTCTTCAACTTAACGGCTGATTTATATTCCGTTCACGATTCTGGAATGAAACTCAGGGATATTATCAAAGGGTCGGATATAATCCTTCAGTACGGAGTCAATTATCCGTCAATATATTTTTACACGCTGAGAAACCCTAGCATAATAAGTGCTGATTTAACGCCCGGCATAGCCGAACGCAAATTCGTTGAAGACGAGTCCGTGATAAATAAATTATGGGAAGGCAAAAACAGAGTGTTCCTCATAATGCCCTCTGACCTTAAACCGGAAAACCCTCTCCCTAAAAATATCTATCACATCTCAGAAGGTGAAGGGCTTTTACTCTTGAGCAACCAGTAAAATAATGTTAAAGATAATTACGAAAGAAGGTAGCTTTATTTTATGATTACATTACGTAAAATTTTTGCCGTGTCAATATTACTGCTTTTAACTTTCAGCTGCTGCATGGCCGCAGAAGTTAACCCCGATGTTGAGATTCACATGGCCGTAGGAGGTTTATATTCCCTCGTATCGGCTGCCGCTTTGAACGGTGTTCCTGATCCTTCGCCAGAATCACTGCTGAAACATTTTGCCGACGTTCCCTCACACCTCCGTAACAGCATACGAATCGAACAGGCTAAAAATCAGCTATGGCTCGGCGTATCAGTCGCTAACCTCAGAACCGCTAAAAAATTTCTCCGAGCACATTCGCCAGAACTCGATATTACCTCTTCACCTGCAGGCGATTACTGGTTCAGCGGTGATACTGCCTGGCTCAAAGCAGGCGACATTCAGAACGGTAAATTAATCCCCGTAACACTCAGAGCCGCTAAAGGTTCGGGAAAAGATTCGGAGTTGATTTTCTTCAGCACTAAGGGCAAAAATGAATGGTGGCAGGCTTATCCGTCATTCACAAAAAATTCTGCTGCTAAAATCATAAAAATGTTCGGCGAAAATCACGAGGGCCTCTCAAAACCTAAAGGAGTCTCCGAAAGCATTTATGAATCCGTTAAACCTGCAGAAGTCAAAAAACCTGCCGATATTCACACATCAAGACGTAAACAGTTCGGTGAAAGCTATGACGTTAATATGGGCGATGTTATTTTCACACCCATACCTAAGACAACTTACAGGGACGACAGAAATTAATCTTAAAATTTTCAGGAGGAGTTATAACTATAATGTCAGTATTAATTTGCGGAGGCGCAGGCTATATAGGCTCGCATAATGTCAGAGCGTTTAAGGCTCACGGCGATGACGTAATCGTTGTCGATAACCTCGAAACAGGTCACAGGGCTTCAGTTCCTTCAGACGTGAAATTCTATGAGGGTGATATACGCAATTCCGAAACACTCGCAAAAATTTTCACCGAAAACAAAATTGACTCGGTCATTCATTTCTGTGCTTACTCGCTCGTAGGTGAAAGCGTTGACAAACCCTTAAAGTATTTCAACAACAACGTAGGCGGTATGATTACACTTCTCGAAGCAATGCAGAAATTTGACGCTAAACGCATAATTTTCTCGTCAACCGCTGCCACTTACGGCGAACCTAAACGCGTACCCATTCTCGAAACTGACCCCACTGAACCCACTAACCCTTACGGCGAAAGCAAACGCATAATGGAAAAAATAATGAACTGGGTCAGCAGACGTTATGATATACGTTATGTTTCGCTGAGATATTTCAACGTTGCAGGAGCCTGGCATGACGGTTCAATCGGTGAAGATCACAGGAATGAAACTCACTTAATACCCTTAATCCTTCAGGTTCCTATGGGTAAGCGTGAACATATTACTGTTTACGGCGATGACTACCCGACTAAGGACGGAACATGTATACGCGATTACATTCACGTTGAGGATTTAGCGAAAGCTCACATACTCGCTCTCGAATACCTCAGAAACGGCGGTGAAAGCAACATCTTCAACTTAGGCAGCGGAGACGGCTATTCCGTTATGGAAATGATTAACGCTGCAAGAAAAGTTACAGGCCATCCTATTCCTGCCGAAATAGGCGAACGCAGACCTGGAGACCCTGCCAGACTCATTGCCGACAGCACTAAGGCTCATGAGGTTCTTCACTGGCAGCCCCAAATCACCGGCATGGAGGACATCATAGCTACTGCGTGGAAGTGGCATCAGTCACACCCTAATGGCTACCCAGACTAACATGCCTGTATGGGGAGGAATCCTGGACAGTTGCCCGGGACTCCTTTGCTGTGTCATAAACCTTCGCGGAATATTAGTCTACGCGACTCACGGCTATAAAGCTGTTGCGTCGCGTCTTTTCGGCCATAAATGCGAGGAAGGTAATAATTATCCTCCTCTTGCTACTGAAGTTGACAGCGGTATACATGAGATATTAACGGCAGCATGTTTAGGAAGCAACAACGCTATTGAGATTTCGGACAACGGAAGAGTCTGGGAACTCACTGCCTCACCTCTGAGACTCGAAGGTCAGGGGATAGCAGGAGTTGTGCTCAGGATAACACCTAAAGTTCAGTCTGATGCTGCAAGAAACTCAATGCCTCCCGTTGTTATTCAGAGCAGCCCCGAAATCTTAAACACTGTGCCTTTCAGGGCAGGAGTAACTGATATACGCGGCTTTTTTCTTGCCGTCAACAAATTTCTGGCCTCATCGGTAAGAACTGAACTTGTCGGACGGAATATTGTCGAACTTGTTACACCCGAAAACAATTCGGATTTAACGAACATAATCATCAGGCGTTCGGGAACTGCTGAATGCGTTATGCCCGATATTTTGCCTGCCGAAAATTTTTACCCTTCAGGTATTGCGCCTTATCTTGATGACGAACTCAATAATTTGCATGAAGATGAAGATGATGATGAGATTGACGTGCTAAGGCACGTAAGGCTTTATGCTACTCCGTGCGAATGGAACGGTGCTGATGCCGTGATGATTACGTTTGAGGACGTAACGGATTCGCTCAGGACTCATGAACAGCTGCGCAGACTTCTTACTGTTGACAGGTCAACGGGAATCTTAAACAGATTCGGAATCGAACATATGATTACGCGCAGAATGCACGAAACTGCGAATGACGGTTCAAATTTGAGTCTGACGGTAATAAGAATCGATAACTTCAGGATAATGAGCGAGGCATTAGGTTACGCAGCTGCGTCCGGAATAGTGAGGAAGTTCGCCCGAATGATGAAGAAATTTCTTGCCGAACGTACCGACTCTAAGGATATTTCATTAGGGCGTTGGAGCGATGATGAGTTCGTCATATTGTCAACCGTAACGGGAGCTTCGACAGTTTCAACGGTCAATGAGCTTCGCGCTAAGTCCTCTGATGTTGTAATCAGTGCAGGTACTGCGGAATTATCTGAGGGCAGTTACATGAGCGTGAGTGAGTTTTTCGGAGCAGCTTATGACGCAGTTACTGAGGCCGTGAAATCGGGCGGTAACACAACAGTACAGGCGCGTGATTCGTTAACGTCATGAGGGCATTAAAGCGTTACGGGCAGAATTTTTTGGTTGACAGGAATATTTTGTCGCTCATCGTTAAGAGGGCTGAACTTTCTGCTGAAGATACAGTGCTTGAGATAGGGCCAGGACACGGAGTATTAACGCGCGCACTGCTTGCTGAGAACGTTAAGTGTATTCACTGCGTTGAAATTGATGAGCGTCTTAAACCTGAGCTTGATGAGCTGTCAGTGAAAAATCCATCGCTTAAAGTTCATTGGGGCGATGCGGTGAAATTTGATTATGAATCGCTTGTGCCTTTTCCGAACAAGGCAGTAGCAAATATCCCTTACAACATAACAACGCCGTTAATCTGGGAACTGCTGAAATTTGCCAAACGCGGACTGAAATACCATCTTTATATGCTGCAGAAAGAGTCGGCATTGAGATTAACTGCACCGCCCGACACTAAGGAACGCTATCCTCTTGGAGTTACTGTTGAGGCTGTCGGAAACGCCAGGATTGTGCATAACGTATCACGGGGGTGTTTCCGTCCAATGCCTAAAGTTGACTCTGCATTAGTTGAGATTGAAGCGGTTAAGAATCTTGAGATTGCGAATGACTCGCTGTGGAGTGAGATACTTCATAAGGGTTTCGCGCAGCGCAGAAAAACCCTTGCGAATAATCTCAGGGGAATAGATTTACTGAGTTACGGGAGAATGAGGGCAGAGGATTTAACGTGTGATGAATGGCTTGAGATATACCGTTCGGCAAAAAACAAGCTGCCCCCTTCACTCACTGAGTGAGGAGCGGAGGGGGTCAGTCACAAAAAACTCAGTCAGTTTTTTTGTTGAGTTTATCGGGGTCAGGTACTATTTCGATTTCGTTATCTGATTCGTTTTCGCCGTTATCCTCAATAATTACAGCTCCGTCCTCATCATCATCAGGTCTGTAAACTTCCGTGAGGCTCTCGTCAAAAATCCCTTCGTCAAAAACATCATCATCATCAAGCGGTTCAGGCAGTGAAATTTCATCAACATCACTTTCACCGTTTTCTTTGTCAGTGCCGGTTTCGTTCTGTAAGTCCTGAGTGTCATGCTGTACAGTTTCAGGGTTATCAGAGTTATTAATCTCTTCAAACGCTAAGGGTTCACCTTTTGCAATCTCTTCGTTAATTTCATAGTTATCTTCGTTTTCGTCTGTTACTTCCGTTACATCGGGAACATCAAGAGCCTGTTCGTGTTCGGGTTCATACTCTGTTTCAATTTCTGGTTCATTCCCTGTTAAAGGCATGGCCGTTACATGTTCGGGTTCAATTTCTTCCTGTAACGTTTCTTCCTCTGAAACATCTTCCTCCGAAACTGCAGGCTCAGGCTCTAAAATTTCTGTTGCGGGTTCTTCGGTCTCAGGCTCAGGCTCAGGTAAAAATTCCTGTTCGTGCGTTTCCTGAATACTCCCGTCGAGTTTCTCTTCTATTTCCCTGAACGCCTCTGTGAGTCCCTTATCTGACTCAACGTTGACTTCAGGGATAAGGTGAAATTCATCGTCAGTAACTTCGGGCTGAGTCTCAGGTTCCGGTTCAATTTCAGTTTCAATTACTGCAGCAGGAACGGGAGCGGTTTCGATTTCGGGTACAAGTTCGGATGCTGCCGCGAATGCTGATTCAGTTTCGGCGGCAATTAACGGTTCATTTTCGTCAGCATTAACTTCGTCGTCAGCAGCTTCAACTTTAGTGTTCTCAAAATCAATAGGCTGAACTGTTACCGTCTCATCAACAGGAAGACTCTCGAACTCTTTACCGTTCTGGATAACGGGAATGAATACGGCAATAATTTTAGTGTTCTTTGAATCTTTCGAGGCATCATTAATAGCTTTCATGACTTCGTTGTAGAGCCATGAATGACGGCCGTCTTTGCTCTTTATGATTTCGATTGACTCAGGTTCGGAATGCTGAGGTATTTCGGTATCGTTTTCAGTTTCGGCAATCGGTTCAGGTTTGGGCTTAGGGGTTAAGGGTTCGGTTCTGCCTCCCAAAAATCTGTCGGCTGAAAATCTGCCGCTTCCCTCATCTGACGGAGCTGTTAATCTTCTTCTGACAGCTTCTTCGAGAGTTATGGTGTCATGCTTAGGTTCTTCGCCCTGTTCTTTGCGCCATTCAGCCTCGTGGCGGTCAATAACGGAGTGTATATTCTCCAGTCCTCTAAATATCCTCATCGTCTGATCCGTCCTCTTTTCTCTCAGTCCAGACCTCACTGATACCTGTTACGCCCCTGCTCAACCTGTCAACGGCAGTGCTTATTTTCTCGAACAGCCTCTCATAGGGCTGGCGTGAACGCGCGATTAAACCCGTTGACCATACGCGCCCTGAAGTAATGTTGTAGGGAATGTGCTTGTGTAAAGGCAATTCCTCAGCAACGGGGTAATCACGTTCCGAGATGAGCTGATTTGCGATTTTGGTCATGACCGAGCTGTCATAGCCGACTTTAACGAGTGGGAGCTGTGATTTTTCCTTACCTGTTTTCTTTGCGGAAGCGTACATGATTCCGAGATTGGAGAGCGAGAAGAAATCGGGTCTTACGGGAACAACGACAATATCCGCGAAGTCAATAGCATGTTTTGAATCGTCATCGAGATTAGGGGGGCAGTCAATAACGATCCATTCTTCCGGAGAATCAGCGTCAGAATCTTCGAGAGTGTTTTTTACGCGGAGAGAGTTACGGAAATAATTTTTCATGAAGCCTAAAGCGTCCGAGAAATTCCGCGAGGGGTCAAGGTCAATAGCGAGGACTCTGTTGTGCCTCACTAAAGCTATTTCAGCGAGTATAACCGCTATGGTAGTTTTACCGACTCCGCCTTTGCGGTTGAGTACTGCCACTGCAATATTCGACATAATTATCTATCACCTGCAACGTTTAAGATTAATGTATTATTTTACGTATTATAGTTTAACAGACCGCCAAAAAAACCCCCGTTTACGCAAAAGGGAGGCCGATTACTTTGCTTTTACCTGTTCGCGTTACAATTTCATACTCTTTTTCGCAGCTCAGATAAATGTACAGGTCTCTCATTGCATAGTGCTTTACTTTTACTGTTTTGACTCTTTTGTGCAGGGCTGTGCAGTGATTATAGATTAGCACTGCTGCATTTATCTGATGACTTAGGGTTTTGCTGCGTTTAGTGTTATATAACTTAAAGCAAAATATTTTTCTCATAATTAAACTATATTATATCAAGCTATTCATTCCCATAGCTAAACTAGGGGTTTTCCGGCTTGTTTTTGGTAAAATATAACTCACGAAGAAAAATGAAGGAGAAAAAATTTTGGATCAGGAAAAAGTATATTCCGTTAAAATCGGAGAAGATAACCTCGTGTTCAGGACAGGACACCTCGCAAAACAGGCTAACGGCGCAGTAATTGCCT
>JAFTBA010000283.1 GCA_017458545.1 Synergistaceae bacterium
CCGAGATACCTTGAGTGAGCTTTCTCACCGTGAACGATTAACACTGCGCTCCTTATGTCGTGAATATCCGTGAGCATCGGCATGTTAATCATAGGGAGTGAGCCTGTTACTGTCCAGCCCTCGTTTGAATTGAGCGAACGTTTGTGATAGCCTCTCGGTGTCTTGTAATAAGCGTAGTAATCCTTCACGAACTGCGGAGCGTCCTCAGGTAACGGGTCAATTACTCCGCCTGCCCTAGCGTAAGTTCCTGATTTGTAGTCCTTCGTTCTCTGTTCGTTCATGGCCTTCTTCATTGCGTAACGTACATCGTCTGAGTCGTTAGCGTCGAAATAACCGTTGCGTGCAACACGGCTCATGTCGTACATTGTTGAGATGACGGAGGCTTTAATGCGTGTGTCAGCTGCTGCAGCGTTAAGACCTATACCGCCCCATCCGCAAACGCCTATTATTCCTATTTTTTCGGGGTCAACGTAATCCTGAACGCTGAGGAAGTCGACTGCTGCGGAGAAATCTTCAGTGTTGATTTCGGGTGAAGGAACATAACGCGCATTGCCTCCGCTTTCGCCTGTGAACGAGGGATCGAAAGCTACTGCAACATAACCTGCTTTAGCCATTTCCTGAGCATAGAGTCCTGAAACCTGTTCTTTAACTGCTCCGAAAGGTCCGCAAACTGCGAGTGCCGCATATTTTTTTGACGGGTTAAAATCTTTCGGGAAATATAAATCTCCTGTTAAATCGATGCCGTAACGGTTATGGAAATGTACTTTTTCGGCTTTAATTTCGGGGTCAATCTTGAAAACGCGCGTGTCATTCTCAAGTGCTGAAGCTGATGAGACTAAACTGAGAATCATTGCTGAGATTATTATTGCTCTTAACATTTTTGTGTCCTCCTGTTTAATTTTTAACGCTGAAATTATCGCAGTGATTGAGTGAAATGTCTAATGCTTATGTTAGAATGTCAGTCATTCATTGAACATCATAACACGGAGTGAATTTATGTTGGAATTGGATTTGAGAACGCTGAAATATTTTGTTGAGACCGCCCGCGAAGAGAATATAACGAGGGCAGCCGAACGTTTGAACATTACACAGCCTACATTATCGAGACAGCTTGCAGGATTGGAGGAGTCATTAGGGAAGAAATTATATGTCCGTGAGAGTTACGGCATAAGATTAACGGAAGAAGGACGTTTGCTTTTTGAACGGGCTCAGGAGATTATAGAGCTTGAACACAAAACGCTAACCGAGCTTTCAGGTAATAACATTAACGGAACTGTCTATATAGGTTCTGGAGAAACCGCAGGAGTGAGACACATAGGAAGGGTGCTTAGAGCATTGCGCGCTAAATATCCTCGCATACGTTACAGAATGATAAGCGGAGATGCTGAGGACATCAGCGTTAAATTGGACAGGGGATTGATTGATTTCGGTCTGTTCGTCGGGAAAGTAAATCTCATGAAGTACGAGTGCATAACACTAAATGACTCTGACCGATGGGGAGTGATAATGAGGAGTGATGATGAACTGTCGGTGAAAAAATACATAACTCCTGACGATCTGAAGGGCAGGGAATTACTGTTTTCACATCAGGCTAAATCGCAGGGTGAATTTTCCGAATGGCTAGGCTGTCCCGTTAATGAGTTAAACATAACAGGCACTCATAATCTTGCGTATAACGCTTCAATTATGGTTCGTGAAGGTGTCGGAATACTCGTAACGATTGAGGGGATAATCAGCACAGGGAGCAGGAGCGGATTAAAATTTGTTCCGTTGAAGCCTGAGATTAAAGCAGGATTAGTGCTTGCGCGGAAAAAGGAAAGTGTATTGTCAGGAGCAGCAAAGAAATTCCTTGAGGAGTTCGGGAAAGTTCATCAGTCATAACGCTATAATCTTTTATGTTCGGCACAAATCTTTAATGAGGTGAAAGATTATGCAGAGAGTCAGGAATAATATTCACAAGGCAAGAAAGCATACCCAGAAAGCAAAGAAAGATATTCGCCGTTTCAGAGTCAGAAGGTTCAGAGAAGAGCTTGAATTGACTCCTACGCCTGAGACATTAAGAGCAATGGAAGAGACTGAACAGATAATCGCA
>JAFTBA010000284.1 GCA_017458545.1 Synergistaceae bacterium
AGCAATGCCCCCAGCGGAAGAAACGCAAACGGTACAACTATCATTCTCAGGACGACACCCCATAACAGCAGCCTCCTGTCAGCAACAGCTTCAGCCATCTCCAGACCTACACCACGCGAAATGAAACTTACTGTTGTCGTAACGTGGGCCGTACTCCGTATCGCTGACCATAAAAGCGACGGTATCTTAATCCCGAAACCTTTGAAGACAAATGCAAATATCGCTCCGACTATCATGGGGTTTTTGAGAACTGCTATGAATAATTTTAACGGACTTGCACGCCCCGAACGCCCTGCCTCAAGTATTATTGCCGAGAAAATATTTACGGCAGGTACAACAATTATGCTCATCATTACGACAGTACCTATGTTCCCTTCACCGTATAACGCCTCTGAAACTACTACGCCGAATATTATGTAGTTGCCTCTCACAACTGCCTGACCTATTACTGAGGATTTACGGGGGTCATCGGTCAAACGCTGAGGAAATTTCATGCAGAACACAAAATTTATCAGCATACATATCCCTACAAATATCATCTCACGGGAAGCAAAACGCATAGCAAATCCGGTACCGTAAAATAAATCCATCTCGTATATATTCTTGAACAGTAACAGCGGCATGAATACCTTGAAAATTATTCTGTCATACTCCTTCATTGATGGACGTGTAATCATTCCGCTTGTCCGGCAGTACCACCCCAGTAACATTAATATAATCATAGGGGTTACTACCCTTAATGCTCCCAAAAAACTTTCACCCATTAATTTTCACCGTCCTTACTCAAATAACGTTAAGCACTTGGCCGCGCGTCCCTTCGCAGGTAAGAGAAAAGCCTGCACTTTCCGGAAAGCGCAGGCCCTGCAAAATCCTGTAATACTTCATTCAGCTCTCTTATGTCTGATATGAAGGATCGTGTTCCATCCGTAATACGGTTCCGAAAGCAATACCCCGTAAGGTGCGTCATAGGTTTTGCCTTCAACATCTGCAATCTCATACCAGAACACAGCGTTTGCACGCCCTGACATTAACGCGCTAGTTCTTGCACCTGCCTCAACGTTAAGCAGTTCGATATTAACGCGCATTCTCCTTCCCAGTTCGGCAAGTACTGCTGTGTTGAAACCTATGGGCTTTCCGTCAGCGGCTATCATGTCCAGAGGAGGCAAATCACCTGTTACGGCTACCGTTATTGTCTCAGCACCCTCGTATTTCGTGAAGACTTCAGCACCGGGCGTAGCTGTTCCGGCCTGATTGATGTACTGTTCAATGATGATACCGAGTCGTCTGTCCTCATTCATTGCCCATAACGCCTGATTGACCATTGCACAAAGCCTTTGACCTGCTGCGTCATTCCTGAAACCCATAGCAACATGTATGGGTTTGGTACGGAATGCACAGCATGTCTGAAAGTTAGAGTTAGTGTTCACGATGTATTCCGCTGAAGGCTCAGGGAGTGCAGCTTCGTCAATTTTGTCTGACCGGAGAGCCATAAGCATTGAGTTCATAGTGTCAAAATACTTGAATGTATCTTCAGGACTGTGATGTGTGGCCGTTACAGTCCAGCCCAAAAAACTGACTCTCTGTTTCAGAGCGAAAGCAGTAAACTCTTCTTCAGACATATTCAGACGGGTTAATACTCCGATTTTGAGTCCTTCACCGAATGCCGAACCTGCCAGAATTACGACAGCCATTAACGCAATTAATACTTTTTTCATAACTACAACCTCGCTATTCCTGATTTTCTTGCTGCTTCCGCAACAGCTTTTGAGACAGCAGGCCCTACTCTGGGATCGAAAGCCGCAGGAATAATATAATCAGGGCCTAACTTGTCGGGTTCAACCAAATCCGCAAGCGCATGTGATGCCGCAACCTTCATGGCCTCGTTAATGTCGCTTGCCCTAACGTCAAACGCTCCTCTGAAAATTCCTGGAAACGCTAAGACGTTGTTAATCTGGTTAGGGAAATCGCTTCTTCCTGTTGAAATTACTTTTGCGCCTGCTGCCTTAGCATCATCGGGGAAAATTTCAGGGGTAGGGTTGGCACACGCAAAAATTATCGGGTCTTTGGCCATTGAACGCACCATATCCTGAGTCACGCTGTTAGGGGCTGAAACTCCTATGAAAACATCAGCACCTTTCATAGCGTCAGCAAGTGAACCCTTAAGACCTTCGGGGTTAGTGATTTCGGCCATTTCGGATTTAATCCAGTTCATGCCTTTTTCGCGGCCTTTGAAGATTATGCCTGTACGGTCGCAGAGTGTAACGTTCCTGAGACCTGCGGAAATAAGCAGCTTAGTTACGGCTATTGCCGCTGCACCAGCACCGTTAACGGCAACTTTAATGCTGCCGATATCTTTGCCTACGACTTTGAGGGCGTTAATGAGTCCTGCGAGGGTGATAACTGCTGTGCCGTGCTGGTCGTCATTGAAAATAGGAATGTCGCACTTCTCCTTGAGTTTGCGTTCAATCTCGAAACATCTCGGTGCTGCTATATCCTCAAGGTTAATACCTCCGAATGAGCCTGAGATGTTGTAGA
>JAFTBA010000285.1 GCA_017458545.1 Synergistaceae bacterium
AAAATCCTGATTCGGGTTGCCCATGAGGACGTGGGGCGAGTAATCGGTAAGAGGGGAGCTACGATCAACGCTATCCGGCTGTTGGCCAAAGCGGCAGCAGTCAAGGCCGGAGAGAGGGTTGATGTTGATATTGTCGAGGATTAATCATTAACGTAAACATAATAACGGCATTCCCGGAACTGTTCGCGGAATTTCTACATACAAGTATTCCGGGTCGTGCTGTAACAGGAGGACTTGTCGGCGTAAATACCGTAGACCTCCGAAGGTTCGGCAGGGGAAATTACAGACAGTTGGACGATTATGCGTTCGGTTCGGGAGGAATGGTCTTTGCGGCTCCGCAGCTTAAAAAGGCTCTTGACTCCGTAATAACAGGGCTGGACGGCGTTAAACCGTATGTGGTTTACCCTTCGCCTCAGGGCGTTTTAATCAGTCAGGAGATAATAGAAACGCTCGCCCTTCAGGAAAACGTAGTGATAATCTGCGGACATTATGAGGGAATTGACGAACGTTTCACCGAAAAATACGTTGACCTCGAAGTTTCAATAGGGGACTGTGTTTTGACGGGGGGCGAAATCCCTGCAATGTTAATCACCGATGCAATGTCAAGGCTCGTGCCCGGAACAGTCGGTAAAGGAACGGCCGTAATTGAAGATTCATTCTATCGAGGAATGCTCGATAATCCCAATTACACCCGTCCTGCCGTCTGGGAAGGCATGAAAGTTCCCGAAATACTCACGGGAGGAAATCAGCATGAGATTTCACGACTGAGACGCAGGGAGGCAGTCAGAAGAACACTGACGAGAAGACCCGACCTGATTTCAAGGGCTTCTGTGCGCGAATACATTTCAGACGTAAATATCGCCGTAACTGCCGAAAGCGAAAACTTAGACATCTCAGGGCTCATGGAACTGTGCAGGGCTTACGGTTTGGGAAGACCTCATATTACTGCGAAAAGCAGGGAACTCAGAGAAGTACTCAAAGCCAAATACCCCGGCGCAAAATTATCGGGAAGCCTTGAGAGGATCAGAGAAAAGTCAGGCGATAATGTTCTGACCGTGAGGATTTTCGCTCAGGCAAGGAAAAATTCATTGCACTGCCTCGAAGTCAAAAGAAAATGCCTTGAACATGACGGAGGAATTTTGCTCGTATTCGCGGAGAATGACAGGGTAACCGATGAAAATGATGAAAATAATATTTTGTCGGGTTATCTTTTTTCGGAAGGCTCTGATTTGCCTATGAGCATTTTAATCGGTATAGCATTGGACAGGTTATTAGGAAAGCGTTAATTACGGGAGGAAAAACAAAGTTGAACGCAGTAGATTTAGTTCAGAAAAAGTACTACAGAGCTGAAGCACTGCCCGATTTCAGACCGGGCGACACGCTCAGAGTACACGTCAAAATAAAAGAAGGTACGCGCGAACGTATACAGGTCTTTGAGGGCATCGTCATAGCTAAACAGCACGGCGGCCTCGATGAGACATTCACCGTCAGGAAAATATCCAACGGCGTGGGCGTGGAAAGGATTTTCCCTGTACACTGCCCCAGCATTGACAAAGTAGAAGTTCAGCGCAAAGGCAAGGTCAGAAGAGCTAAGCTCTATTACCTCAGAAAACTCAGCGGAAAAGCTGCAAGAATTAAGGAACGCAGAAAATTCACTGAGGCTTAAACGAAAGAAATTAACAAAAACCGGGACTGCTGCAAGTGAACAATCCCGGTTTTTTTGTTGTTTTATTGATTTGCTGATTTAATTGACTTCACTTTTCGACTTTGGCACAATACCCCGTTACCGTCAGAACATACTCATCGGCATCGCGTTCCAAAACATTTTTACCTGCCTGAGTTATCTTCGTAGGCGAACATGAACCGTCAGTGAAAAAATATATCATCTCAGGCTCAAATTTCCACCCGTCATCATCAGGCAAATTCCTCATCTTTATTCTCTGCCATTCAGTAACCGCAGGACGTACCTTATCAGTTCCGAGAAATTTACTCAGACTGTTATCTTCTTCTTCTTTCCTCACTAAACCCTCCGCCGTAATAAATCCCCTGCTCGACGCTCCTTCAGTCTTCACCGATAACCTCACAGGTATTCCCGACAAGGCCATGTCAGACGCTTCGGATATACACCTCTGAAGCACTGCAGATGACGGCTCAAAGTAAAAAGAAATTCGCGGAAGCATTACCGAAGCTAATACCCCCACGATTGACAGCACTACAAGTATCTCTACAAGCGTGAAACCTGCTTGAACATTCCGCTTAATCATTGTTCGTAATGTCTGCGTTCACTCCTTCTCCGCCCTCTTCACCGTCAGGACCGTAACTCGTTATCGTTATACGCCCGTTGTTGTTGCGGTAAACATACGGATTCCCCCAAGGATCTTCAGGCAGCTTCTTTATGTATCCGCCCTCCGCGTAACGCTTGGGCTTCGGTGATGTCGTAGGCGCTGTAACAAGTGCCTCTAATCCCTGCTGCGTTGAAGGGTAAAATCCGTTGTGCATTCTGTACATCTCCAATGCGTCCTCCAGTGAACGTATCTGAGTCGCTGCAGTCGTCCTCTGGGCTTCCGCTACCTGAGGCCCTATTCTGGGTACTACCAGTGCTGCAAGTAATCCCAAAATTACGACGACTACCATTATCTCAATAAGCGTAAATCCAGAACGGCGTACATGTCTTAACTTCTTCGACTTCAATTTAATGCTTCTCATCTTACATCAATCCTCCTGTTATATTAATTTACCTCACTATACCGGCAAGGTCAAATACAGGCGTTAATATCGCCAGCACTATAAACCCTACGCTGAAACCTAACGTCAGTACCATTATAGGCTCCATCAATGTCGATAACCTCTCCATTCTGGTCTGGGCTATCTCTCGGCATTGCTCTGAAACGTTCGTTAATGAACCCGACAAATCTCCGCCCATTTCGCCTACCCTCACTACTGCTACTGTCTCCTCAGGCATTCCTATCTTCTCCAATGCACGGTCAAACCTGTGCCCTGCTTTAACCATTTCGGCTGCTTCAAGCCAGCGTTCTTTGTACATGTCCATAGATGATGCCATCCTCAATGCCTGTACTAAAGGTATTCCCGATTTCAACAGCGTGCTTATGTGCGACATCACTAACGCTAAATTCAACTGGTCACGTATTCCCCTCATGAATGGCATGTTTATATGACGGCCCGTCTTCTTCAGCCATAAATACAACAGCAAAATCACAAGCAATATCCATAAACCGTAATTACTCAGAAATTCGGACATCCCTATTAATATCCGTGTCGGTAACGGCAGCGTCTGGTGCATGTCCTCAAACAGTTCAGAAATCTTAGGCACTACATACGTCAGCATAAACGATACTACACCTATTCCGACTACTGCCATCACTATAGGATATGTCAT
>JAFTBA010000286.1 GCA_017458545.1 Synergistaceae bacterium
GAAAAACTCGAAATGCGCAAAAAAGATGTCGCTCCCGTAGTAGACGAAGTTTTTGCCCAGATACAGGGTGCGCTTACGAAGGGGGACAAATGCACATTTGTAGGTTTCGGAGTGTTTGAGGTAAGGGAGAGAGCAGCAAGAGAAGGGCGTAATCCTCAGGACCCCACCAAAGTTGTCCTTATTCCTGCCAAGAAAGTACCCGTCTTCAGACCGGGCAAAGACCTCAAAGACAGTGTTGTTGACGCGCCTATCGGGAAATAATCAGGCGTTCAGCACAAAACTTAACAAAGCGGTTTTCCCTGAATTTATGTGAGAACCGCTTTTTTTCGTGTATCATTAATGCACTCATTAAAATCATCATGAAAGGATTTTTAGATTAACATGCTGAACTTCAGGAAATTAACATGGCAGGACAAAGATATTTACACGGGATATTTTCAATCATCGCCTGTTCATTACGCGGAATACTCATTTGTGTGTTTATGGTCTTGGCAGCATTCATACCCCCTCGAAATTGCTCAGAGCGACAGCCCTATATGCTGGTTAAGATCAAACGGTCCTTTTCCCGGAATATTCGGGCCTTCAGGTAACTGGGACGCTGTTACTGACTGGGACAGAGAACTCTCGAATTTCAACGCAGGAGATGTAATCTATGATGTTCCTGCGAAGGTAATGGAACTTCTGTCAACAAGAAAAAATTTGCGTTTCACTGAGGACAGAGACCAGCATGAATACGTTTACTCAGTTAAGGACTTAATAGCTCTCAAAGGCAAAGCATTCGCACACAAACGTAACAGGGTCAGGGCATTTCTTGACGGTTACGAATGGGACTATTACCCGATAACACCTGCTGACTTTGACGAGATTATGAGCTTTCAGGAAAAATGGAGGGCTCACAGAATGCTCACGATGAATCAGGACGAAGCAGCATCGCTTTCAGACGAGGACATTGCGATTCAAACGGCCTTCAAGAACTGGGAGGAGTTCGGGTTAATGGGAGGAATGCTGAAGGTTGACGGTGAAATAATAGCTTATACTATTGCCGAAGAGCTTGACGCTGAGAACATAGACATCAGGTATGAGAAAGCAGTACCCGAATACGCAGGGAGTTATCAGGCAATCAATTACATGTTTCTCAGGGAACAGGGCAGTAAATACACGTGGGTAAACCGTGAGGAAGATATGGGCGAACCCGGGTTAAGGGAAGCGAAAATGTCATATAATCCTGCGTTTATGCTTGAAAAATATCAGATGGAAATTTTATAGACAAGGCAGGCAAAATTTACATGATATATCTTGTAATAGGCTTATTCGTTGCAATGGCTGTCGGAGCATTCCTCCGTCAGCAGTCAAAGCGTTCAGAACAAACCCCTGAAACAGAACAGACCCCTTCACCCGAACTTAACCCCGAATCGCTTGACATTCCCGATGTTGAGATAGCCGATGAAGAAGACACAGGAGACTCAGGTTTTGTGCTTTCGGCTAAACCCGTAACCGACCCTGACAGGGCAGCAGGTGCAACGTATTCATCTCATGCTCCAGCAGGTGAGGACTCTCCTTACGGCCTCTCCTCAGAACCTAAGAAACAGGCTCAGGCTAAAGCCAATTTGCTCCGATGGTGCGGACGTTCAGGTAACGTTCAGCTCGATAACATAGTTGTTCCCGGTCCTGTAGCATACTGGTCTAACGGTGAACCTGCTACTCCTGAACCGTCATGTATTGATATTACTTTGCCCGTTGCATTTCCTCAGAAGGATGAGCCTTTACCTGCTGAAGGTGCTGAGTCTTACGCGGCAATGACACCGTTACAGAGGGGAATTTATTTAACGTGGCTTGCAGGAGCGAGAATACAGCCTCCAATTCATATGTGTTACCCTGCAATATGGCTCTACGGTATTGAACGCAGAACAATCACCGACAAATTAGACTTGGGAATGTGTATCAATGAAGCGTTCAGGTTAATGCCGCTGTTAATAAGGTGGGACGCTCTCAGAGATAATCTTGTGAGGTTCATAACATGGCTTGCAATAAAAGTTTGGTTACCTGATGAGGATTTGCTTGCGCTGTGCAAAAAATTGAACACAGTACCCGAAGGATTGCTCGATATTCTGTTGAACTCTTATGCAAACTCAATGCTTCCTTTACCGTCAGCAGTAGCGTTCACTGTAATAAGGACTTCAGCAAAATTAAGGCGAGAAGGTCAGCCTGAAATTTCACATTCGGACGAGGCATTACAGAAGTTCACGCCTATATATAAGGAGCTGTGTAAGGGAGGTTTAATCTTTATCAAGCCTCAGACGATGCTTAAAGTTTCATACAAGCCTGCAAATCCGTCAGTGTCATTAAGCAAGAAGGATAACGAGTCAGTTGAAATCCCTGATTTTTTTGCAGACCTTTCTGTTTTCAAACCTCTGCTTGACTCATGGGAAGTATTTTTAGAGGCTAACAAGGCAGAAAAACCTTCGCCAGATCTTTCAAACATAAGTGAACGGCCTGATTTTGAGGGTTTTGTCAACACATTAAGACCTGAAGGAAGCGACTTGCCGTTAATAGCGACGCTTGGCAGTCTGGGAAAACTTATGAAATTCAACGTAACCCCTAACGGGAAATTAACAGGTAAAGAACGCAAAGCCATAGTTGACACGGCACAGGTTGAGGGCTGGCAGGTATTGCCCGACTTAGGAATATCGGGGCGTGAGTACAAATGGGATGACAGAATGCTGCTGACAGAACTTGCACCCGGGACACAGCTTTCGCAGTCGTACAGGGTAGCGTCATTTTTGCTGGAGTTCACTTGTGCGTCAATAGCTGCTGATGAGGACAGAGTATTTGAGCCTTTAAGACGTAGGATGAACGAGTATTTCAAGCTGACGGACGATGATAATCTTAGGTTGGAGGCACAGAAGCCGTTGAATTTGCCGACGCAGTACGGGCCTGAATACTACGGGGAATTTTTATGCGGCTGGCTTTCAGAGAATGAACGCAAGAGCATAAAGGGATTAATACTTCATGCGGTGAGTTTTATGCCTGAGTTCGGAGGAAATCCTGAAGTAAATTCAATACTTTGCGAAGTGATGAAACTGAGGGAGGACGAAGCACCTTCACCAGAAGACGCAGGTAAAACGGCTAATGATTGGGGTAATGAGGTACTTAATCTGATGACGCTGCTGTTCAAAAACAACTGAGAAACTGAGAAAAAATTTTAGAGGATTTGAGGAACAGTAATTTTGAACGAAGTATATATATTCAACACGGCGAGGTCAGCAGTTAAATCAATAATAATGACTGCATCAGTTTACCCCAAGCCCGGACTGATAACGCCTATCGACAACGACGCATTAAACGGCAATGAATTTCCTCATATGATAGATGCAGGTATGTCGTTGTTTCAGTGTTTCATCAACATGACATCAGCAGGAGCAGATACTGAGTCATTAAGTCCCGAAGATGTTTTCGTAATATTGAAGTCTCCCGGTAAAATCGGTGTTAATGACTCTCTCAGAGCAACTCGCGGTAAAGTCCCTATGAAAGGACATGTATTATGTTTAGGACTACTGTGTGCAGCAGCAGGAAGATTACTTGCGCAGCACAGGATATTAACGCGCGGAGCATTAACATTGACGGCCTCATCATTTGCTCGCGGAATAATTGCCAGGGAACTATGGCCTTTGACTGATACGGCAGGGTTCAAAGTTTTAACGTCAGGTGAAAAGGCTTATGTGTCTTACGGTCTTGAAGGCTGCAGGGGAGAAGCTGAGCACGGATTCCAACAGACGGTTAAAGCTGTTGAGACACTGCGAAAACTTGAGGCGACTCAGGGGCAATTAAACTTGAGGGAGAGACTGATACATACATTGCTGACGATAATGGCAGAGAATCAGGACACTAACATAGCGGCTAACAACGGTATTGCCGAACTCATGCGAGTTCAGGAGGAGGCCAAGTCCGTGCTTGAAGCAGGAGGAATGCTAAC
>JAFTBA010000287.1 GCA_017458545.1 Synergistaceae bacterium
CCTATCCCCTATACCCTGTTCCCTATACCCCGGTCCCTAATCCCTGCTCCTTGTATGTACATGTGCCGTTCTGTGAAAGGAAGTGCGGTTACTGTTCGTTCTACAGCGTCAGGAAGAATTACAGCAATGTTTCAGCATGGCTTGAAGCTCTTGAGAATGAGGCTGAACGTTACAGTGTTGACGGTAAAATTTTATTGTCTACGCTTTACGTAGGAGGAGGGACTCCGACAGTCTTAACTCTTTCGGAATGGGAGAGTCTTATGTCAATAATCCGTAAAGATTTTGACACATCAACATTAATTGAAGCTACCTCAGAGGCTAATCCGAACTCATTGACCTCTGAGCATGTTTCGTTTCTGAAGGATAATAATTTCACGCGAATAAGTCTCGGAGTGCAGAGCATGAATGACAGTGAGCTTAAAATTTTGGGACGCATTCATGATTCTGAGTCTGCCGAAAACGCCATGAACCTCGTGAAATCGTCGGGCTTAACGTTGAGCTGCGATTTAATTTTCGGGATACCGGGTCAGACGTTAAGGACGTGGGATAAATCGTTGAGGTGTGTGATGGAGTATGCTAATCACATTTCGTGCTATCAGCTGACGTTAGAGCCTGACGCGCCTATGTATGAGCGTTACGGGAGCGATGACCTGAACAACGCAGGCTATAAGTTTTACCGTTACGCGCAGTACATGCTGCCCCGTTGTGGGTTTGAGCAGTACGAAATCTCGAACTTTGCGCGTTCGGGTTACGAGTGCAGACATAATTTAGCGTATTGGAATCACTCTGATGTTATAGCACTGGGACCTTCTGCGGTGAGTTATGTTGACGGGGTGAGGTACTCCAATCCTCGAACGCTTGAGGAGTATGTATCAGGTGTTGGGGGAACAAAGGAGGAATTATCTGTGCGTGAGTCTGCTGTTGAACTTGCTGTGCTGTCGCTGAGAACTAAACGGGGAATTTTACGTGCTGACCTTCTGCCTGAAATTGAGGAGGTGATAATGGGTATGCCCTCTGACCTTTTTGTGGTTACGCCTGAGAGGATAGCACTGACACCGCGAGGTATGAGATTAGGAAATTCAATATGGTGTGAGCTGATAGGGGTGTGAGATTTTTGTTTAGAGGAATCTCATATACTGGAAATATTTTTGTTCGTCTTCCTGTGAGAAACGCTCACCGAACGGTTTGAAATTTTCGCCGTCATAAAACTGCTTTAATTTTTCTCTGTCCTCACAGTCAAGATAAATTATGCCTCCTCCTATCTGTCGCTGAATACCTAAAAGAACATCGTTTGCAATATCCATCAACTGATGACCTGTGATTCGTGTACCGTTATCGACACCATAATTTTTCCCGAACTGAGCTATGAGGAATGCCGATGCCATGTAATCGCCTGTAGCCCTGTCCAAACGCGCATATCTTTCGAGCTTTTTCCGTGAAGTGTTGCTCAAACTGGCGTGAGAAATCAATACTGCTTTATGTGTCAAAGCAAAGTAACCGAGAAGCTGACTGTCGTCCAAATCATTCACCAGATAAGTTATTGACAGTTTACGGCGTGAAAAATCTATTGCTCTGTTATGCAGAAAGTTTTCAATGCTCTTGTTTATCGGACTGGAGAACGTATGCAACTGAAATTTCACTTGTTCTTCACCGTGATCATCAATCATGTTAAGGATATTTTCAACTTCTGGTGTCATTCTGAGCCATCCTTCTCTTCTCGATTAATTCAAAAATCCGTTTGCTTACTTCGGGGTCTGTATTTACCTTATACATAGGGCCTTCATGTCTGGGGTAAGGGTCTGCCATTGATGCCTCAGCTGCCCTGATGAACGCTTCAATCTCTTCAGGTTCTCTCA
>JAFTBA010000047.1 GCA_017458545.1 Synergistaceae bacterium
ACGCTCGAAAATCCGAATACTAATCCTACCAGCCGCGAAAATTTCACAGACTCTTTCATTCGTACCAAGTTCCCGGCTGTGTAGTTGTAACCTGCTAGCGGCATCATTCCCTGACACAGACCTATTCCTATATTAAGAGGTAATCTCTCGGCCTTGAGGACTATTCCGACAGCTGCTAACGGAATATCTCCGTAACCGGAAGCTAATTTGTCGATGATAATATATGTTATGTCAAACAGAGTTACTGCTATTGCCGCAGGTATACCGACTGCAAAAACTTCGTAAACATTTTTGGCCGATGTTATTACGTCTGAAAGTGAAAGAGATATTATACTGTCCTTCTCTCTGAGTATTACCGTCAGAAAATATGCACAGATTATCACGTTCGATAACATTGTAGCTATTCCTGCACCTAAAACCTCATAACCTTTAGGCAGCAGCACGAACATAAACAGAGGATCAAGAAAAATGTTAATGATACCTCCCATTGAGACCCCGAAACCTGCCTGTTTAGCGTGTCCTGTTGAACGGAGAAAATTTGAGAGCGTCATCCCCAGAATTGTAGGTACTGCTCCGATAACGATTACGCAGAATGTATACTGCCTCGCAAAATTAAGAGTATCATCACTTGCTCCGAGTAAACGCAGTATCGGTGTCATTAACGTGTACATAGTCAGTGCGAATATGCTCCCTGCCAGTATAGTCATCCAGAAACAGAATGATGAGACTGATTTAGCTTCATCATCACGTTTTGCGCCCATTAAACGGGAGATTAAAGTTCCTCCGCCGATACCGAACAGATTAGCGAAAGTGATTGAGATGTTAAAGACGGGTAACAGAAGCGAAACTCCTGCGACCATTAAGGGGTTATTAGTTCTGCCGATGAAGAATGTATCAGCCAGATTGTAAACCAGAATAATCAGCTGGCCGAATATCATCGGGAGAGCTAATTCGGTTAAGGCTTTAGGTATCGGCCATGTCTCAAAAATTTCACGGGTGTTAATGTGCTTAGTGTTCATGTAAAAATATCAGCTCCTTTTTGTATTAATTGCAGCAAATTTTTTCTCAGTATACAGCCTAAATCCAAATTCAAGAAAACTAACGCCGTATCATTTTGACAACACAATCCGGTTTTAATGTTGTAAAATAACAATCATTCAACGAAAGGAGAAGCATTATGTCTGAACTGAATGAATTGATTTCGGAACGTGAGAAATTACAGGCCGAACTGAGTGAGATTGAGACCCTCAGCGAAGAGGGCAGAAACAGAATACTTGAGGCCGTCAATAATCAGCGCTGGTATTTCTTCAGGAACAAACCCAAAGTGATACTCGACAAATTGACGGGGCTGCTGTGGGCTAATTTGGATTACTTCCCATACAATAAGCCGCCAAATGGCAAAAACATATTCACAAATGAGGCTATACCGGCTTTCTCTGACAGCGGATTTACGGGCTGGACTGCCCCTTCATATGATGAATTTTATTTCATGGTTGGTGCAAAGAGTACTAGACCCGTTACGCTCGGTACATTCCCGTTCTGCAAGGGAAAAGAAAATATGCCGCTAATGAATCATAATGGTTATTGGTTATGTCGTGATGGCGGTTTGTGGTTTGATACATATAGTAGCAGTGACAGGAGAATTTATGAAATTGAGCGAAAGTCAGACAAATACGGTTATTGTCTCATTCCCTGCAACAACAAACTCATCATCAATAACCCTGACTACGCGAAAAACGTTGCTCCAAGCAACAAAATCTACTCCGAAAACGAGCGCGCCCAATTTACGCTCGACCTGTTCACGAAAAATGAACTCTGGCCGAAATTCGATGATGGTGGAATCACGGAGCTTTACGGCAAAATTTACGTGCGTAAGCCTGAGATTGAGAACAGACTTCAGGAACTCAACGAACAGATTAAACCCCTTCAAGCAGTCCGCGTCCTCTCATCTGAGTTCGATTACACGGCAATGCTCTCAGCTTACGACCTCAGCGCAATAGATTCATCGGTCATCAAATACTTTCAGGCCCTAAGAAAATGGACTGACGCACTTATGTCAATGATTGAGGTTTACGAGCGCGAGAAGGAAGAGACTATCAGCCGGTCGAACACTATAACCCTTCAGCTCTCGAAGAAATACAAGGACAGCTCCGAGCTTTCTGACGCAGAGAATGAATTACTGCGCGAACGTACAGCCTTCTTCCGCCGTAAATTATCGCTGGGAATGAACACAGTCAAAACAAAAATACTCGCCGTAAAACAGCAGGCCGATGAACTCGAAGAAAGAATCGACAGCACTGACAGCCTTACTGAACTTGCTGCTATAGCGCGTGAGGAGCGTGCATGTTTTGCACTGGCTGCGGAGAACACGGCGAGGATTATAATGAATGCCCTTCTGAAGATTGAGTTTTTCGAGTCGCACAGTGAATTTGTCACCAATGCCGTTAAGATTCTCAGTGAATGGACTGAGAATTACAGGGTGTTTAAGACGACATACAGGAATGATCTTGAGAAGACATGCAACGATGACGGTATCGACAAAGATATTTGGGAGAGCTGGTATTCTGACTGGGAGGGTCTTAGGCTTGAGATAGAGAGGAAGTTACAGCCTGTTATTGAATGGGGGCTGAAGGGAGATACTGCTGTTAATGAAAGTGCTGACCTGTCAATTCCTGAACAGATAATAACGGTATTGGAGGGGTACAAGAAATCGGCCGATAAATTTTTCCTTGAGGAGCGCAAAGGGATATATCAGAAATTTGCGTTTGCTCCCGGCGGAAAACTTCAGGAGAAATTCGAGGCTGAAAGTATGCTGTACAAGTGCGCGTTAAAATTCCAGTCAGACCTTCAGAGAATAATCTTCAGCTGTACGAGTCCTGCCGACAGGATATTTATTTTGAACTGGGCGGACAGTCTGCTTGACATACATATTGATGAGATACTTACGTTCGTGGCAGATAAGGGTCTGGATAAGATTTCGGGTGAGATACTTGATGATTTTGCGAAGCTGAAACAGAAGAATTACGATGTTTTTCTCAGTGATGCTAAGGCATACGGCGAGGAGTTATCGCGGAGGGAAAAGCAGTATAACTCTCTGATGTTCAGAATGCGCAGTGATTTGGCGAAAGGAGAAGTGAAGTAAGATGGGATTATTTTCGGGGATAGCGTCATTTTGCAGCGGAGTTATAGACAAGGTGAGTTCATTCTTCAGCGGAAGAGGCAGCAGCAGCCGAACCGGGTCTAATTATTCGTTGCCGTCTATGCCGTTTGAGATAAGCAAATCAACGAGTCACAGCACAACGACATATGATCCTGACCGTGTGAAAGCAGCACAGATAGAGGCCGACTCAAAAATAAAACTTGCAGGAATGGAGAAGGAACGTTTAGAGTTCATGAAACAGGCACAGCTTGACATTATCGAGGCGCAGACTCAGAGCAGGATAGCGCAGGAGCGTGCAAAGGCTGAAGGATTTACGATGATTTCTGAGGCTATTGTGATGATGCAGGATAAACTGAACGAGATAGCCGAGAGGAGGATAGCTATAATCGAACGCGGAACGTTACAGGCTGTTAGGGAGGCGGAAAGTTTTTACGCTGAACTTACTGCAGAGATTAAGGCCGAAAACGACAGGTATACAGCAGAGAAACTGCCGGCACTGCTGGAAATTTTAGGGAGGTATGAGCCGGGTAGTTCTGCGCATAATCTTTACGTGAGGAAGATTGATGAGGATATATCGCTTCAGGCGAAACATACTGCTAATCAGCTGGGGTCAGTGATAAAGCGTCAGGAAAGAATGATAGATGAGATTATGACGGCTAAAGGGAAGATTACCGAGCAGACTTCTGAGATTACGAAGGGAATGCTTGAGGCACTGAAGAGGAAAGTTGAGGAGATTGATACGGGGGTTGTGAGTTTGCCTGAGGTGAAGGAGGTTGCTGCATTGCCGTGTTAAAATTTATGGGGAGGTGTTGATTATGACAAGTAAAGATAATGCAATCGATATGACGAGGCTTGAGCTGTTGTTACGGGAACATTTTGCAAGGACGGATAAACAGCTTTCGGATTTCAGGGCAGAGAATGCGGAATTTCATACGAAACTGATTAATGAAGCGGCTGTCTATTTAAGGGGTTTGCTTCCTACCTATTGCTACGACAGATTCAACTTGAAGATTCCCCGTAAAAATTTAACAAAACTTAACAGATGCCATGTCCTGAAAAAAATATAATAGAATCAGGGCAAAAAGCTTCTGTTTTTGTTATGTGATATTTACTGTTTTAACCTGCGGCTACGGAAACGCCGATATTTTTTGTGATGCTGTAAATTACGTCTTTTGAGAGCTGTCTGATCTCCTCAATGAGGGTTAAGGGGAGATTTTTCTTAAGCATTTCGGAAACAAAATGCGCTTTCTCCTCATTGCGCCCATCAGCACGTCCGTCAGCGCGACCCTCTGAACGTTCGTGCATACGATCTTTAGTTTCATCGTATTTAGTTCAGATACATACCGCCCACATTGTCGCTTGTGTGCTGTTGAAGTCTATCAGGGCTTCGCGGATAAATAGTTCTTGCTTGTCTGTCATATCTATCACC
>JAFTBA010000288.1 GCA_017458545.1 Synergistaceae bacterium
GCCTCATGAATAAGTCTCTCACGTCCCGGTTCGGTTACGGCCAAGTCCTTCATGAACTCTATTCGGTCTTCCTCGTCAAGCTGTTCGAGTTCCATTTCAGTCGCTCCGTAAACCCTTACTGCTTTCATTCCGCGCGCTTCAAGCTCTTTCATCAGTCCTTCAGTCTCAGGCACTTCACCGGTCTGAGTGTCATCAAGATTCAACACTACTAACTCAGGCTTCAGCGTCAGAAACGCATAACCTGATAACGCGCGTTTCTGTTCATCGTTTAACGGAAACTCCCTTAAAGGCTTCTCCTCCAGCAAATGCGACTCAAGTTCACGGATTAATTCAAGCTCTGCATTTTCCTGAGGGGTAAGTTTCTTTTTTGACTGTTTTTCTTCTAGCCTTGCCAGCCTGTTAGTTATTACCCCTAAATCCCTGTAAATTAATTCGGCCTCAACTATCTTAAAATCCCTTAACGGGTCAATACTGTTCTCAGGGTGAGGCACTGTCCCGTTAGCAAATACCCTCACTACATGCAGCAATGCTTCGCTCTCAGACACAAATGACAGAAATGAGTTCCCTAATCCTGCTCCCTTTCCTGCGTCCCTGGATAAACCTGCAAGGTCAACAAATTCAACATCAGCAGGTTTCTCACTCTTAGGCTTAAAGATTTCAACAAGTTTATCGAAACGTTTATCGGGTACGTTCACAAGTGCTCTGTTGGGTTCGGTCTTGCCCGAAGCATATGGCTTTACCTCAGCACCTGCACGGGTGATTACGTTGAAAACCGTTGACTTGCCCGATAAAGGCAGACCTATTATTCCGCATTTAAGCATGATGTGTTAATTAATCTCTCCTTCATTCTCCGATATGATTACGGGCATACCTGTTTTTGCATACTGTCTCAGATCTGCTATGTCCTCATTCCTAAGTCTTATGCAGCCTTCAGTAGCGTCAGTTCCTATTGAGTCGGGGTCATGCGTGCCGTGAATGCCTATACCTTTCCAGCCCTTAGCATCAAGTCTCAGGAACCAGGGACCGTAAGCACCCTTAATTTTGCCTTTGCCGTCCCTGAAATCATGTGTCCATTTCGATGAGTTTTCTATTGAAACGACTTTGAATTTCCCTACGGGTGTCCTGTTATCGCCTACTCTCTGTTTATCGCCGGGATTTTTGCCGACAGCTATCGGGTAAACCTTAACAGGGTCATTTCCGTCGAACAATGTCAATGTGTAATCGGATTTGTTGATGAAAACATTATATTTACCGTCCTTGCTTCTCTTTGCTTTTAATTTGGGAACGGGCTGAGTTTCGTTTTTGTTTGCTGACGGGGTAATGATTCTGTCGGTTTCGGGATTTTCCTCAGAGGGCAGAACGATTTTAGATGAGGTTTTCAACGGTATAACCATCTGTGCCGCAGGTACTGAGGGCGGCAGAATCTGCTCAGGTTCAGGCAATGAGGCTCTCAATACTACAGGCTGATTAGCTACGGCTTCGGAATTGAGAGGGGTATTGATATGCGTATAAACTCCTGCACAGACTATCACCGATAATACCCAGAAGGTTGTGCGGAGCAATGGGTGAAATCTTTTTTTAACAACCCATTTTCCGCTGCCTCTGTCTATCCATACTGTGCGGAGCGTAAAAATATCCTTCACAAAATCCTTAATGTTCTCCATGTTTATGTTCATGCTTATAAAAAAACTCCTGACATGAAAAAATTTTCTGTATCACAGAATATTAACTCACACACACTCAAAAGCAAGTGCATTTCAGTTGATTCGTTGACGCAAAAAATTACGATTCCGTTTTCTCAGCACGTGCCTCCAATTTACGCGCTACTTCCGGAAGTTTAGCCCTGTCACCGAAAAGAAGAAGCGTATCTCCTTCCTCAATAACCGTACTGCCTTTAGGTATCATATACTTTTCACCCCTGTTAATCAAAAGTATGGTTACTCCGTCAGGAAAACGCAGATCCTTAACCTCTCTTCCCAAAACTGCTGCGTCAGGCTGTATATCAACTTCCCTCGTCTCATCAGTCCCTGATGTAGGCGTAATATCAAAATTCAATGTCCACGTCTTTGTCTCACGAACTGCTGCGTCAAGTTTCAGGAGTTTGGCAGCAAGCGCAAGCGTCTTCCCCTGAAGAAGCACTGATGTTAATACAACAAAGAATATTACGTTGAACATGTACCTTGCCTGCGGATGCCCCTCAGTTAAAGGGTAAGTAGCAAGGATAATAGGTACTGCACCCCTTAACCCTGTCCATGAAATGAATACTTTTTCGCGCCAATTAAACCGGCTGAACATTGAACCCACAAATACTGCTATGGGTCTTGCAATGAACATTAAGCAGAATGATATAACCATTCCGACGCTGATAACTGAAGCATTAGCTACTTCACGCGGAGTAACCAGCAGTCCCAGTACCAAGAACATTATTATCTGCATTAACCATGCAAATCCCTCGTGGAACCTCTGAAGACTGTACTTGTAAAGGAAATCTCCTCCGCCCATAACTATTCCGCATACGTAAACTGCTAAATAACCGTTGCCGTATAAACTCTCCGTTAAACCAAACGTAGCAAGTACTATTGAGATACCTAAAACAGGGTAAAGTGCTTCATTCGCTATTCTGAGACGCTGAATAATCCTACATGAGAACCATCCCATTAAAAACCCTATCGCTCCTCCTGCCAACATCTGAACGACAAACTGAACAGCCAGTTCGGTAACAGGTACATCGGGAGTAACCAGCCATGTTATAGCAGTGATAGTGAGGAAGACTGCCATAGGGTCATTGCTTCCCGATTCAAATTCGAGCAGGGGTTTCAATGCACCTTTAACGCCTATTTTCTGAGTCCTCAGAATAGAGAAGACTGCTGCAGCATCAGTTGAAGAAATTATCGCTCCTAAAAGGAATGCGTCTTTGTAACTGAACTGAGGAAGCATTGCTATAGGTACGGCCATGACAACAGCAGTCAATAAAACTCCGAGTGTTGAGAGAACTATTCCCTGTGTAACTACGGGTTTAATGTCGCTCCATTTGGTTTGGAATCCTCCTGAGAACAAAATGAATGCCAGTGCAAATGTACCGACCTGATTAGTAGCATTGGCATCGGAAAAATTAAGTCCTCCGGGACCGTCAACACCTGCGAGCATTCCTATAGCGAGAAAAAGAATTAATGCAGGGACTTTAATTTTTTCAGACAAAGTACCGGCAACTATGCTCAAGAAGAAGAGAAGACCTGTAACGAGAAACGGGTTCATTATTTGAAGCATGAGTTAAAATATCAATCCTTTCATAATTTTTTGTGAGTATAATTTGGATTTTGAATCGGCGCAAGTTTTTGTTCAGCAAAAAACCTCCCCCTTTAATCCAGAGGAAGGTTCGCTGCGAAACTATCTGCTTAGAGGAATTTGCCTGTTACTTTTTACGTGCCAATGCGCTTATCTGTGCAGCCGTAGGTATGCGCCAGCCGTAAGCAGTATCAGGAAGGGCGAGAATTTTTGCCGACATCTCATCGTACTTGGCCTGAGTGATTTTAGCAGGAGTAATTTCAAGCATCTTGCTGAAACCTGCTATACCCCTTTTCCCTGAAGGCACATCATTCAGCAGAACCTCAAACTTGACATACTCCCCACGCCTAAAGGCGGGGGATTCTGGTATCAACAAACCTTGCGCTCTTGCGAGTGTCTTACGGGTTCTCCTCCTATGGCTGATGCCCCAGCCATTTTTTTATTGCTTTTACTGCCATAGGCTAGCGGATTTCACCCCTGCTTAACCTATAAAAATTATACAGATGAGAGGACTAAAATACAATTCAATAAATTAACTTAGAGCCATTCATCCCCCTAGCTAAAGCTAGGGGCTTTCCGGCTCGCTTTTGGTAAAACCCGAACCCTCAATCTGATTACTGCCGCCCGTGAAATTTTCGGTGAAGTTAGCGTCAACAGAAGTGTAATCCGTAGCGTTCACGAAATTCTGTGCCTCAAGTACCGCGTCTGTCGAGTCGCTTACACCTGCAGGCGTTAAGAGAAACGTTAACCCTGCTGCGTTTCTGTCTGCCGAAATAATTTTGTCGGTTGCGTCCGTAGTGTAGACATTTATTGACGCGCTTATGTCCGCGTAATTAGAGTCGCTGAACGTTGCTGTGTAAATACCTTCCTGAGTCTGTCCGTTAATCGTGAGTACATCGTCCGAGAACGTACACCCTGATATTGCTCTTCTGTTCCTTCCCGTTCCGAACGTTACGCCTGAGAGCTTATAGTCTGAGTTTGAGGGTACACCGCTGAATGCTAGGGTTACCGTAATATTTTCACCTGCCATTACTGCGTGATAACCTTCATCGTAAACGGGGTAGACTGACGCGCTTGTCTGATACTTGAGGAAAACGTTACAGTTCACTACTTCATCGGGAAGATTCTTGAGCATGTAGGTGATTTTCCTGACGGTCTTGCCCTCCATGTCGGAAGTGTATTTGTATCTGCGTGATACTCCGTGAACTTCCGTAAACTCTTTCGTTGAGAGTGCTATGTCTTTGGCGTTGAACCAGAGGTTATTGTTGTGGCGCATACCGTAAATTTTACCGTCCGATGTCTCAACCAGCGCACCCATGTAGTAGCGCGTATCACCGCTTCCGAGAGTAACATCAATGCTCCCGACATCAAAAAGATACGTCCCCCAAACTGCAGGGGTAGTGAGGCTCACAGCTGCATTGTCCTGAGTGTGAAGTTCGGTAACCATTGAGCCGAATGATCCGTCAGCATTTACAGGCTTGAACTCGGTGAAGGTATCATCAACGAACGTATAGCGCGTATCGCTGCTCATTGCGTTATAGACTTGCTGATTCATTCTTACCTGAACGTCCTTAACGCCCGTTATGTCCCTTCCTCCTAAATCGTTTGACTCACTTACCAGCTGAGTGAACCTGTAAGCTACTCTCGATGTAGGCGAACTGACTGCATCGAGTCCTTCTGCATAGAGGTCGGCTGATGATTTGCCCGTCTCACCTGCATAAAATTCTGCCCAAGTCATGTCAGTTAGGGCAAACTTATAGCTTTCGGCTGAATACCCTGCATTAACACATGACATGAGGATAACAGCCGTCAATAATAACAATCTGCTTGTTTTGTTCATGAAGAATACATCTCCTTATTGTGAATTGAATTTGTTTGCTGATTAAAACACATAAAGTTTGTTGTGTCAAATCATAAACATAAAATAATTTTGAAGTTGACATATTAAATTTCCGCGTTTAGAATTTTTCTGTCAATTTTTTATGAAGGGAGATATAAATCATGTCAGCATTATCAAAGTCATCAGAGCTGTATATAGTTTTGTCTTCCCGTGCGTCAATCCTCAAGATAAAACATGATAAACGCGAAAAGCGTTATACTGTTATTTTGCCTTAGCGGATGACGGAAATTTACACACACAGTGCATACAACAAGCCGCTCAGTTCCGCAAAGGTGAGCGGTTTTTTTATGCAGTACAAATTAATTTGAAGGAGAGATTTTTTCATGACAGCAAAGCCTATTTTCAAGGGAGTAGCTACAGCATTAATCACACCTATGAACGCTCAGGGTGTCGATTACGAATCATTCGGACGACTCATTGATTGGCAGTGCGAACAGGGAATTAACGCCCTCGTTATAGCAGGTACTACAGGTGAAGGCGCAACACTCACTTACGATGAACACATGGAAGCAATATCATTCGCAGTCAAAAAAATTGCAGGACGTTGCACAGTCATAGCCGCTACAGGGTCAAATGATACTGCCAGAGCAATCGAACTCTCTCAGCACGCTTGTGCAGAAGGTGCCGATGCACTTCTCGTTGTTACACCCTATTACAACAAAACAACTCAGGCAGGTCTCGTCAAAATGTATGAGACTATCGCTGACGCTTCAACAAAACCCTTAATCCTCTACAACGTCCCTTCAAGAACCGGCATTAACATTGAGCCTGAAACTTACGGGATTTTATCTCATCACCCTATGATTCAGGGCATCAAGGAAGCAAATTCAAACATCAGCAAAATAGTTCAGACCTTTCAGCTCATAGGCGACAGAATGGACGTTTATTCAGGCAACGATGACCAGATCGTTCCCTTAATGTCAATGGGCGGTCTCGGCGTAATCTCTGTACTCTCTAACCCTGCACCTAAACTCACTATGGAAATCTGCAGCAAATTCTTCGCAGGTGATGTCAAAGGTGCTGCAGAGTTACAGTGCAAATTACTCCCGTTAATCAATGCCCTTTTCTGCGAAACTAACCCGATTCCCGTTAAAGCTGCTATGTCCGCTATGGGCTTCTGTGAAAATTACCTCCGTTTACCGCTCGTACAGATGGAGGAAGCACACTGGCTTAAACTCAAGGCGTTAATGCAGGAACAGGGGTTGATTTAGGGATATGAAGATTATCATTAACGGTGCAGGCGGCAAAATGGGCCGTATGCTTACGGACATGGCCGGGAACGATAACATTGCAGCACTTGTTGATGTAGCGTTTACGACTGAGGAAGGTAAGTATCATTCGCTCAATGATTTCAAGGGTGAGGCCGATTGTGTTGTTGACTTCTCGAACCACAAAGCTACTGAGGCCGTTACATCATACTGCGTCAAACGCAATATCCCGGTACTCATCGCCTCAACAGGTCAGACTGATGATGAAATGTCAATGATACGCGAAGCCTCGAAACATATTCCCGTCTTCATCTCGCCTAACATGTCAGTAGGTGTTGCTTTAGTTGCAGACATAGCAGAGAGGGTAGCAAGATTGTTCGGTGAATGCGATGTTGAAATGATTGAGGCTCATCACAATCAGAAGTTAGACGTTCCCAGCGGTACTGCGTTAATGCTCGCTAAAAGAGTTCAGGAAGCACGCGAAGGTTCAACACTCAACATAGGCCGTCACGAAAACGGCAAGCGTCCTGAAAACGAAATAGGTATTCACTCACTGCGTTACGGATCTGAGGTAGGCACTCACGAGATAATATTCTCGAACGGACTCGAAACCATAACTATAAGGCATGACGCTAAGAACAGGGCATTATTCGCTAAGGGTGCATTATCCGCTGTGAAATGGCTCGTCAGTCAGAAACCGGGCCTCTACGGAATGAAGGACTTTATAGAAGGAGGAAGGGGTTAGGGGTTAGGGACTAGGGACTAGGGGTTAGGGACTAGGGATTAGCTATCCCCTATACCCTACATCCTACACCCTATAATCTACACCCTATACCCTGTGAATTTATCATGGACGCTCAGGAAATCATAAAATTCATATCGGACGCTAAAAAGGTTACTCCCGTCAAAATTTATCTTCGTGAGAAATCACCTATTGATTTCACGGGAACATCGGCAAAAATTTTCGGCACAGGCGACAAAATTATATTCGGTGACTGGTCGGAACTTCAGCACGTTATCGAGGCAAACCGCAGTTCTATTGACGACATCGTAATCGAAAACTCAGCACGTAACAGTGCAATACCCCTCTTAGACCTCAAGAACATTCCCGCCCGAATCGAACCCGGCGCAATTATCCGCGACAACGTTTCAATAGGACGCAACGCTGTCATCATGATGGGTGCTGTCCTCAACATCGGAGCTGTTGTCGGTGAAGGCACTATGATTGACATGGGAGCGATACTCGGAGGACGCGCTACTGTCGGCAAAAACTGCCACATAGGTGCAGGTGCAGTACTCGCAGGTGTAATCGAACCTGCAAGCGCAAAGCCTGTTATTGTTGACGACGGTGTGCTTGTAGGGGCTAACGCGGTTATAATCGAGGGCGTTCACATCGGTGAAGGTGCTGTTGTCGCTGCAGGTGCTGTAGTGATTGAGGACGTTGAGGCAGGTAAAGTAGTTGCAGGCTGCCCCGCAAGAGTCATTAAGGACAAGGACAGCGGTACTACGCTCAAGACAGCGTTACAGGAATCATTGAGGAAAATTTAGCGATATGGGCATAAATTTTTTGGCTGAGGCCGAATCTCTCAGGGACAAACTCATTGAGATACGCAAGGAGTTTCACCGTAACCCCGAAATCGGAGATCATGAGTTCAAAACGGCTGAGTTAATCGAAAAATATCTCGATGAACTCGGAATACCTCATAAGCGTGTTATAGGCACAGGAGTTATAGCTAAGGTTGACGGGAAATTAGGGGGCAGAAATTGCGCAGTACGTTCGGACATTGACGCTCTCCCCATCACAGAAGCAACAGGCTGCGACTTTGCGAGCCGTAACAGCGGAATCATGCACGCATGCGGCCATGACGTACACATGACAGGAGCATTGGGAGCAGCAATGATACTCAACGCTCACAGGGATGAATTGAGCGGTTCAGTAACGTTCCTGTTCCAGCCCAACGAGGAAGGTAC
>JAFTBA010000289.1 GCA_017458545.1 Synergistaceae bacterium
GATCTCAATATTGCGAGTTTACGGTTCACCATAACTTCGCCCATCATGTTGTAGTAGTACAGTCCGTTCTCGAACTCAACAACATCAAGCGCAGCTCCTCCGAGTTTACCCGACTCAATCCCCCATATCAATGCCTCTGAATCAATCAGCTTTCCTCTCGCAGTGTTGATGATATATGCGCCGTCTTTCATTTTTGAAATGGTATCGCGGTTGATTATGTGATGGTTCTCATCGTTGGCGTTCATGTGAAGGGTAATTATATCCGATTCGGCTAATATCCTGTCGAGACTCACGTACTCCGCAAATTTCTTAGCTGTCTCATTCTCGTAAACGTCATATGCTAACAGCCTGCAGCCGAATCCCGAAAGGTGTTGAAGCACAGTAGTTCCGATTCTCCCTGTACCCATTACCCCGACGGTACACGCAGAAAAATCACGCCCCAGTTTGTTCTTCAGCGAGTAGTCTTGAAGTTCTGCCCTCTTCATGATATGCACGAACCTGCGAACACTCGCTAACATTAACATTATTGCGTAGTCAGCGACTCCCGTAGGCGTGTAACTTACCGTGTCAACTTTGAGCCCTAGTTCGCGCGCAGCTTCGAGGTCAATATGATCATAGCCTATTGAACGGGTCAGTATATACTTCACACCTAAACCGCTGAAAGTTTTGAGGACTTTTGCTGACATATCGCAAGGCGTACAGCTCACTCCGTCACAGCCTGACGATAACGCATAATTCTCAGCGTTAGGGTATTCGGCAGTGTACACGAAATCAATTCCGTATTTGTCCTTCATCTGACGGCAGTAATGAAGCTCATCATATTCCCTCAGCGCGTAAAAACAAATCTTCATGGCCGTCCTCCTAAATCACTTCCAGTAATCCAGTTTAGACGGGTCAAGCCCTATGGCTGACGCTTTGAACACTGGGTTATTCCCTCCGCGCCTCTGCCTCTCGTAATCAGACAGTGCTTTGAAGACTATACCGCCCCCAACCATTATGCAAGGTATGTTAATCAGAGTCATTCCTGCCATAGTTATATCGGCTATTGCCCAAGCTGTTGACATAGGAAGAACAGCTCCGATAAGAATAACAACCGCACATACTATCCTGAAACAGCGCATAAATTTTTCACCGGGCATTCTCTTGCCGTTAATGTACGCGAGCGCATTGTCAACGTAAAACAGATTCCCCAGCAGTGTTGTGAACGCAAACAGAGTCATTATCACCGTTATGAACACGGGCCCTGTCTCACCAAGTACGGTTCTCACCGACTCCTGAACATACTGCGCTCCTGCAGCCTCATGAGTCGCAGGTACTCCCGACATTAAGCACATGAACGCTGTTGCAGAACAAATCAGTATAGTGTCAATATACACCGATAACATCTGAATCAGTCCCTGTTTAATCGGGTGGCTGGTCTCGGCATAAGCTGCTGCATTAGGGGCTGAACCTACACCTGCCTCGTTTGAATAGAGGCCGCGTTTGATACCGTAGACTAAACATGAACCTGCTATTCCGCTTCCTATTGCCCTGAAGTTGAAAGCATCTGAGAAAATCATTTTCATAACGTCAGGGAGAATATCAATCTTCATTACCATTACCGCCAATGCTGTCAGCACGTAAACGACTCCCATAACAGGCACAAGCAGACCTGTGACCTTTACGATTCGCCTCGCGCCTCCGAACATGCACCAGCCTGTTATGACCGCACACACAGCACCTATGATTAAGGGCGTAACGTTCGCATTGTAGAATGAATATACTGAGAATGTCGACTGAAGGTTGTATGACGCTAGCGCGTTGAAACCGAAAGCATACGTTGCGATCAGGAACAGCGAGAAAATTACTGCCGTAGCTTTGCTGTGGAGTATCGCTTCAATATAGAACGCAGGTCCTCCGTAACTCCTTCCAGTTCCTTCATCGTGTTTCTTGAAA
>JAFTBA010000290.1 GCA_017458545.1 Synergistaceae bacterium
AGGTATTCAGGTAGTAATGGTAACGGGTGACAGGAAGGAAACTGCTGTTGCAATCGCTAAGGAAGCAGGGTTAATTTCATCGCCTGACGAGATCGCAATGACTTCTCAGGAAATGGCTGAGAAGTCAGATGACGAACTCAAAGCTATTTTGCCTAACCTCCGTGTAATATCACGTGCTTTACCATCCGACAAGAGCCGTCTCGTGAAGATAGCTCAGGAATTGAATCTTGTTGTCGGAATTACAGGGGACGTAGTAAACGACTCGCCCGCGTAGAAAAAGGCTGAGGTAGGTTTCGCTATGGGTTCGGGAACTGAAGTCGCTAAGGAAGCAGGAGACATAACGATACTTGACGACAATTTCAAGTCAATCGCTAAGGCAATACTTTACGGCCGTACCATGTTCAAGAGCATAAGGAAGTTCTTAGTCTTCCAGCTCACTGTAAACGTCTCTGCGGTAATGATATGTTTCTTAGGGCCTTTGTTCGGACAGAACGTCATTCTCACAGTCATTCAGTTATTGCTCATTAACCTTGCTATGGACACGTTAGCTGCGATAGCGTTCGGTTCAGAGCCTCCGCGCCAACAGTACATGGACGAGAAGCCAATACCGCGCGATGAGAACATCATAACGTCAGAAATGCTCAGCGAAATTTTAACGGGAGCTGCGTACATAACGGTTATGTGTTTAGCAGTGCTGTTTGTTCCGAAAGTCAGAGGGTTATTCGGGAATGTTGATGTCATTTACCTGAGAACGGCAGTGTTTGCGCTCTTCATGATGGCGATAACGTTCAACGGTCTGGCTATGGCAACGTCGAAAAACTGCGTATTCGTGATGATGTTCATCTTCATCATGCAGTGGGTATTCGTTGAGTTCGGCGGTGAGGTTCTTAGCGTTGAGGCATTAAGCCTTGACTCGTGGCTTAACTGCTTTGTGCTCGCAGTACTCGTAGTACCGTTCAGATGGGCAGGGAAATTCCTTGTCGCTAAATACCTTCCCGAGTTCATCAAACCGAAACAGTAAACAAAAAAACAAAAAAATTTATCCCTCCTCTGAAACTCAAGGGGAGGGATTTTTTTTTGTTACTTCAGAACGCGGTTCAGAAAGTCCGTAATTATCTTGAAGACTTCGGGCTGATAGAAATATTTTGAGTCATGTTCTCCGCCGTTAATGATGTACAGTGTCGAGTCTGTTCCGTTTTTGACGAGGGCTTCATGCAACATCTTTGACTGACTCACTGAAACAGTCTTGTCCGAATCTCCGTGAAATATCAGGAACGGCGGTGTATTTTTCCCGATGTATTTCAACGGGTTAGCGTCATTTGCTGTTTCGGGAGTGTTGAGAATGCTTCCGCCCTTCTTGTTCTTGTAGCCTGCAACTCCATTCACGAACAGCGACGGGAAACTTGACGGAGAATACCAGACTGCTTTCTTTTCGTCTGAAAAACCATCGGCAATTTTCGTCATGTCAGTAGGCCCGAAAAAGTCAACAACCGCCTGAACCTCGCTGCTCTGGTCTAAATTATCACCGAAATTAAACTTATTATCTCCCGTAACTCCAAGCATTACCGAAAGATAACCCCCTGCAGAAGCTCCCATGACAGCAATTTTGTTTTTGTCGATCCCGAACCTGTCGGCATTGGCCCGCAGGAAACGTACCGCAGCCTTAGCGTCCCCGATAATTTCCTCGTAGCTCGCGGCACCTATGAGTCGGTACTCAATGCTCGCAGCAACAAATCCCTTTTCCGCAAGTTTTATGCACAGCTGATAGCCCGAAGTTTTAGGAGCTGTAAGCCATGCACCGCCGGGAATATATATTACTGCCGGGTTTTTATTGCCGTCAGCAGGCGTAAAAATATTCATCGTCAGCCTTGCCTCAGGCCATGTGTAATACCTCGCAAATTCAACGTCCTCCAAAAATCCAAGCGGATGCACTGAAATTTCCACATCAATGTTTTCAGCACTGCAGGGGACTGTGTTAAAGGCCGTCAGGAAAAACATACAGAGAACCGCAAAAATCACTCTCATAAAAATTATCCTTTCACTGAAAATTTACTGTTCCCGACATTATAACAACAGCAAAAAAAAACAGGAGACTCTGTTCAACAGAATCCCCCGTTAAAGTTCAAGACCGTCAACAAAAAATTCTTACCTCGATAACAGCGTAAGCATTACTCCTGCCGCTACCGCAGTTCCTATAACACCTGCAACGTTAGGACCCATAGCGTGCATTAACAGGAAATGACCGGGATATTCTTTCTGCACGCAACGCTGTACTACCCTTGCTGCCATAGGTACTGCCGAAACTCCTGCAGCACCTATCATAGGGTTAATCTTTCCGCCCGAAAGTACCTTCATTATCTGACCGAATACAAGTCCTCCGAACGTGCTGAACGCGAACGCTACGAGTCCGAGTGCGATAATCGCCAGAGTTCCTACAGTGAGGAATTTATCGGCAGCCATTGTTGAACCTACTGAGAGCGCAAGGAATATCGTTACGATGTTCATGAGTTCGTTCTGAGCCGTGTTGCTGAGCCTGTCAGTAACTCCGCATTCCCTGAGTAAGTTACCGAACATTAACGTTCCTACGAGAGGCACACATGCAGGGAGGATTAAACCTGAAACAACAGTGCAGATTATAGGGAAGAGGATTTTCTCGCGTTTGCTTACGGGGCGTAACTGACCCATAATGATACCCCTGTCCTTCTTGCTGGTCATCATGTAGATTACAGGGGGCTGAATCATAGGGACTAACGACATGTAACTGTACGCCGCTACCGCAACAGCTCCGAGTATCTGAGTCTGCCCTAACATAACGGTCAGATAAATGCTCGTAGGACCGTCAGCACCTCCGATTATGGCGATACTTGCGGCTTCCTTGATGTTGAACGAGACGAGTCCGTTTGTGAGTGCACCGAGCCAGTTAGCACCGATGAACGCAACGAACACTCCGAACTGAGCTGCTGCACCTAAAAGGAAGGTTATAGGGTTAGCGATTAACGGGGCGAAGTCCGTCATTGCACCGATACCCAAGAATATCAGTATCGGGTAAATCTCGAACTCAGCACCGTAATACAGCGAACGAAGGAAACCTATTGTGTGAGTTGTCTCGTTGAACTCGTCCCAAATTCCTGAGAGCGGTAAGTTCACTAACAGACAGCCGAATGCTATCGGTACGAGTAAGAGGGGTTCAAACCCTTTTCCGATAGCGAGGTAGAGGAGTACGAATGACACTACGAGCATGATGATGTTGCCGGTAGTGAGGCCGAAGAATCCTGAGTGAAGGATTAAGTCTTTCAGCGCAGTCAAATACATCTCCATATTAAGAATCAAATCCTTTCGTGAAAAAGTTAATGAATGAAAATATTTTTGTTACCGTAATTTATATCACATTCTTTAATACTTTGGCAAATGAAAACGTTACCGTGTTTGCTGAATTAAAATAATCAGGTGCAAAATATTGCAAAAAAATAATTATGCGTTCTGCGTTGAGTGTGAGAAAATTAACAAAACAACACAGAAAATTTTAAGGAGGCATTATCTTACAAAATGGCTTTCAAAAAATGGCAGAACGTCCCCGAACTTCAGGAGGCAGTCTCAAAACTTCATGCCTCAGTTCAGAACTACAAATCACTGCTCGCAGAAAATACTCCTGACAGTAAATATCAGGCTCAAAAATTATGGTCAGCTATGTCATCGTCTTATTGGGAAATACTCTTAGCACTCATAGACGCTCAGACTAAATCAATGCCCTCTGAACTCTCTTTCGATAATGAAGAAAAACTCTTCATCGATTTCGGCTGTTTACCCGGCATACTCAACCTCAGCTCTCAGTTCAACCCGAATACCCGTCTCTCCTCTAAATGTTCAGCTGATATATTCCCCGTTATGACCTTCTCGGATTACATCGCTGAGACTTGGGCGGCAATCACAGGCAATGACGCTCCCGTTCCGGAAATAAGCATGTCCCTTAATGACCGCATTAACGCTCTCACTGAAGCTCTCTTCACTGCTCAGGGTCAGCGCGACTCATTCATCACAGCCGTTTCACCAAAATACCCGTCTAATCTTAACGTTAAACAGACACTTCAGATTATGGACGAGTTTTTGATGTCAGCCGTTAAAGTCAATATGCGCGTCCCTGAATACAGAGAAGGCGATGAATCTTACCGTCAGAAATTATCTCAGCAGAGAAAAGCATATATTGAAGCTGAGAAAAGCATAATGCTCTTCGTCTCATCTGCTCAGAAAAATGAAGCTAATCCCCTTCCGCTTAAACTCGCCGAAAGATTCTTTGCCATGCACGAAAAAACTAAGATTATTGCGAAAGAGATATTATATTCGCAGATTGACGCCGTTAAAATCGCTCGACGTAACAAAAAAATTACTGATACCTGTTCGCAGATTACAGACCAGATGAAACGCTCCGAATTACGCAGCATCATCGTCAAAAAAAGAGAATACCTCTCTGTCCCTGCTAAAAATGCCCGCTGTGATACTTCACTGCTCTGTCAGCCAGACTCAATGCCTGTTGATTATGCTGAAACTTACGGACTTGTCAGCGAGTTTACTGCTATGGATATTGAGATGTTTAACGTTCCGCGCGTGAGGATGTACGGTATTCCAAGAGTGATTTTTATTCCCGGTCAGGGCTTAGGGACTTATGACTGGTCAGACCATTCAATACTGCTCCCTGTGTTTCCCGTTGGCGGTAATGACAAGTCAGTCAGTTATGCTCTCGGAACATTCAGATGGGATGCTGACGAGGACAGAAAATTAAAGACACCTTACGAACAGCAGATTAAGGAAAACAAAAAGAAATCACTTATCGCATTATCGTCATCATTCTGCCGTGATTACTCCCTGTGGCTGACGAAGGAGAAAAGGGGTTACAGAATACTTCCGCGTGAAACTCATCAGGTTTTTGTTAATATCTTCAGAACGAAAGCGGACGATTAAAACAAAATGCCTATCAATATACCCGGAGATCTTCCTGCTGCAGGAATATTAGAACGTGAAAATATTTTCGTTATGACTCAGAGGCGTGCTAAGTCTCAGGATATACGCCCTCTGAGAATCTTAATCCTGAACTTAATGCCCACTAAAATCGTTACTGAGACTCAACTCGCAAGACTCTTGGGCAATACTCCGTTACAGGTCGAAGTTGAGTTAATGGCCATGAGCGGAAGGACTCACAAGAACACTCCTAAAGAACATATGTTAGCGTTCTATAAGACATTCGACAGTTATAAGGACGAATATTTTGACGGAATGATTATAACGGGTGCGCCTGTTGAACACTTAGCATTTGAAGAGGTAGATTACTGGGAGGAATTATGCGGAATAATGGAGTGGAGTAAATCGCATGTTCACAGTACGTTTCATATATGCTGGGGAGCTCAGGCAGGTTTATATTATCATTACGGTGTTCCTAAAATACATCTTCCAAGAAAAATGTTCGGGGTTTTCAGGCACAGGGTAACTCATAAAGGCTCAATATTATTCAGAGGGTCTGATGATGTGTTTATGGTTCCTCATTCGAGACACACTACTGTGATGAGGGGGGACATAATGAAAGTACCTGCGCTGAAAATTCTTTCGGAAAGTTATGAAGCAGGTGTGTATGTTGTTTCGACTAACGAGGGCAGACAGCTTTTTGTTACGGGGCATTCGGAATATGATCCTGAGACATTAGCACTTGAGTACTGGAGGGACAAAAGAGCAGGTTTAGCTATACATGTTCCGTGCAACTATTTCCCTAATGACGATGAGACTAAAACACCCGTATGCACTTGGCGGTCAAGTGCTAACCTGTTGTATTCAAACTGGCTGAACTATTTTGTTTACCAGCAGACACCGTATGATGCACGCAAGATAAGGGATTTGGATTTGCAGACTGAGGATTAACACGCTGACACATTCCCCCGTTACATTCCCCCCATAGCCCTGCGCTCTTCAGCCATTCGGCAGCAGGGTGTTTACTTAGCCCCAGTCCCAACAGTGAAGCGGTCTGCAAGTGAAGGCACTTAACGTTCACGCTGTCGCCTACCCTTATGCCGCCTACTCCTCCGCGCATAACGTCCCTGTAAACTTTCGGCCTGAACCTCCTCACAAAACCGTTAAGCCTCATGCCTCCGAGCCTGACCCTCAATGCCTGATGGAGTACGTTGTACCTTCTCCATTCGTGAACGAGTCCGTGTCCTGTAATATATTCCTCAAGCCTCTTAATTCCGCCGTTACTCTCAATCATTCCTGCAAGCCTCACAAGGTAAGGACATACAAGCCAGAAACTTGTCGGAAAAGGCTTGTACCTTTTACCGAACGGCCTGCATATCTCTAGCTGAACCCTCCCGAAACTGCAGCGCTTTACTCCCGCAACAAAAACGGGAGATGTTCCGCAACATCCCCCGTTAAATTTAGTTCTCATCATTACGATTAATATTCCCTGCTGTTGTTCCTGCGCCTGGTAGGACGGCCTGAACGCGCTGAATTTCTCGTGTTCAGATCAGTTATTTTCGCTTCGCTGGTCTTCAGGAACGATGCCATCTTCTTCTCGAAAGTGTCTGCCTCTTCGGGATTAGACTCGCGGTATTCCTTCTGAACATCACGCTCGCGCTCACGATCACGCTCACGAAATTCCCCCGTTCCCCTCAAATTCCTTGAAGGACTCCTGAAATCTCTCGGAGGTCTCCCGTTTGTATCCTGAGTCTGCTGATTCTGTTGATAATTCTGCTGATTCTGAACGATCCTGCGCGGCGGCCTCACGGGCTGGGCAGGAGGTTCCTGCGTCTGTTTCAGCGATAAGTCTATACGGCCTTTGTCATCTATCCTGATGACTTTCGCTTGTGTCTTATCTCCTGTTTTCAGCACTGCGTTAATATCCTTCACGAATGAATACGACAGCTCCGAAATGTGTATCATTCCTTTTCGGCCCGTCTTTGTGATTCTCACAAATGCTCCGTAAGGCATTATCTGTTCTACGGTGCACTCAACGATTTCTCCGACTTCGACTCCGACTGACTCGGCCATCTGAAACACTTACTCCCCTAAATTAAAATTTTTCACACCCAACGCCATTCAGGTTTTCCGCCAAGCTCTAACCTGCGAATTAAATATACGTTCTTCGCCTTGAGCTGACGGCTTCCGGCTTTGTACCAGACAAGCAGTGTACCGCGCTGTTTGTTCAGCACTAATTTTAACACGGCACCTTCAACTATTGGCCCGTAACATGCAAGGATTACTTCGTTCTTCAGCGAATCGGGGCGTTTCTTTATGGTCTTGAGAATGTTATCGCGTTCCTGCGGAAGTGCCTGAGCCTGTTTAAGCATACTGTTTGAAGTTTCTGGTTTCTTCGTGAAATTGTATGTCTGAACTTTAACGTCCTCTTTCACATAATGCCTGAAACGCGTGTTAATTGCAGCTGCGTTTTTCCATTGAAGTTTCATTCTTACGGCAGGTGCTTTCATTTTTGTCTGAAGCTCTGTGAAATCACGGGGTCTTGAGGAGTTCACGGTTATTGACGGAATGATTCTGTGAGCTTTAGGACGTGTTATGCCCTTCTTAGTTTCGGGAGGCTCTACGCTGAAATCATCTATCCTGTAAACTTTCACCCTCCTGCGCATAACGGCACGCGCAAAAAAATCACGTATACCCATGTTTACACCTGACGCATTCCGGTAGCAAGAAAGTTAATAGCCTTAGCGAGTCTGGTGAACGGTTCTAGTACATTCATCGTTGCAGCTGCCTCAGTTAATACTGCTGCTGTCTGCTGAACTTCTTCGGGTCTGACTCCCTGAGGAAACTGAGCCCTTAACGGGTTGCCGTTAGGTTCTGCCTGAATCAGGAAGACTCCGGGATCGGCAGTAGCCTCAATATGGCCTGCAGCATCAAGAGGAACATGCGGTGACTCATCGAGCAGTACTGTTTTAATTCTGCTGTTCTCCCTCAAGGGAGTGAGTATGTCAGTATCGTTGCATATCCATAACTGAGGGTCAGTCTCTACGGCATCGAGAAGACTCTCAAGTATCAGTTTTTCCTTAGCATATTTCCCGAACGACTCGCCGTATAAAATTCTGGCTAACTGATCGGGTCTTAACGGCTCAGTCCTCACAAAGTCAACGGGAAATCCTTTAGCATCGGTTATGAGTGCTGCACCGCGTATCATTGTCTCAGTTCCGTCTATGATTATGTAGCCCAGTGTATTATTTGATGCCATTCAAAAAAAACTCCTTTATCATCAGTTCAGAATCATCGCTCCGTATACAGCCCTGACGGCAGCTTCGTAATCCTCATCGTAAACTCCGATTATTATGTTCAAATCGTCAGAGCCCTGTTCAATCATTTTAACTTTAATACCTGCATCGGCAATAGCATTGAATATCTTAGCGAAGATACCTTTAACAGTTCCCATACCTTTGCCTACGATGGTTAAGAGCGATAAATTTTTCTCGACCTTTATGTTTTCGGGATGAATAGCGTCCTTTAATGCCTGTAAAATTTCGGCGCGTTTCAAATCAAACAAAGGGTTCTTCACTACAATAGAGAACCTGTATATTCCTGACATGTAATGTTCACATGATATGTTGCGTTCAGTGAATATCCCGAAAACTTTTTGACCTATCCCAGTGAGCCTGTTCAGGCCGAACTTCTCGATGTGAATAATCCTGTAATTTCTTTTACCTGCTATACATGCTGCTACACTGCGGTGTGAGTCGGCAGGCAGTTCAGCTGTTACGTATGTACCTTCGTCATCAACATCGTGAATGTTCCTGACCCTTATGGGGATTCCTATGCCCTGCATAAGGTATATAACATCCTCATGAAATACATTTACTCCCATGTAATTTAGCTGTTTGAGTTCCTCATATGTTATGTGTCTGATTACTGTGGGATTATCGACTATTGCGGGGTCTGCAGAATAAATTTTGGTAGTTTCCGACCATTTCTCGCATAATGATGCGTCAACAGCTCTTGCTACTATTGCTGCTGTTATGTCTCCGCCTCCGCGCGGAAAAAGTTTTATTCCCGTTCCTCCTACAGAACCGTAAAAACCGGGTATAACGGCATGACTAACGTCAGACAAAATTTTTTCTGTTGCAGCAAAAGTTTTCTCCATATCGAGCGTACCGTCCCTGCCGAAAAATATACAGTCGGCAGCATCAATAAATTTCCAGCCTAAATACTCCGCGAAAATCTTGGCCATTATGTACTCGCCGCGGCTGACAACGAAATCATTACCCTTGCCGAAAAAAAGATTTTTCTTCACTGCCGTTATCTCAGCGTCAACATCAAAATTAACGCCTATACCCCTGACTATATCGGTGAATCTTAAACGGGCCTGATTTAACATCTCCGAAAAATCCTCGCGGTTCTCGTAACGCGAGTTCAGAATGAAAAGCAAATCCGTCATCTTAACGTCCTCATTGTTACGGCTGCCGGGTGCTGAAACAATAATATAACGCCGTTTATCATCGGACATTATTACATCGGCGGTTCTCTTAACCATGTCTGGTGTTGAGAATGCAACACTCCCGAATTTTGATACAGTAACATCATTCATGGCTCATCACTCCTTTATCATGTGGCATTACGTTTGTAATAATTATAATATCTGCGTCCAAAAAACCAACAAAAAAACCCCCCTTGTATTTCGGGAGGGCATTAATTTTTTCTGTATCTTTTTACTGTTCAATCATTGCCCGATAGAGTGCTTTAACCGCAGATTCGTAGTCCGACTCGTCAACACCTACGATAATGTTCAGCTCATCAGAACCCTGATCTATCATTCTTACGTTCACTCCTGCGTCTGCAAGAGAACCGAATATTTTTGCAGCTACACCCTTAACTCTGACCATACCTTCACCGACAACAGCTATTACTGCCAGATTCTTCTCAATCGTAATGAAGTCGGGAGCAAGTTCGTTCTTAATCTCGCGCAGAATCTCATCGCGTTTAGCGTCAAACATAGAGCTGTTGACAACAACGCTTATAGTGTCAATACCCGTAGGGCAGTGTTCAAACGGTATACCGTTGCGCGAAAATATATACAGCAGTCTTGCACCGAATCCCGTCTGACCGTTCATCTGCGAACGTTCGACTCTTATGCTGGTGAAACCTTTGCGTCCTGCTATGCCTGTTACCGGTGTGCGTTTAACGTCCGAAGGAAGCGACGCGGCAATCAATGTACCGTTATCATCAGGTCTGTTAGTGTTGCGTATGTTGATGGGAATACCTGCCTTGCGGACGGGGAATACTGCATCCTCGTGGAGAACGCTCGCACCCATGTATGAGAGTTCGCGCAGTTCAGTGTAAGTTATGTATTCTATCGGACGGGGCGAGTCTACTATACGGGGGTCAGCACTTAACATTCCTGAAACGTCTGTCCAGTTCTCGTAAACGTCAGCATTAACCGAACGCGCAACGATTGACCCCGTAACATCAGAACCTCCGCGCGAAAACGTATGAATCTTTCCGTCAGGCATTGACCCGTAGAAACCCGGTATCACTGCGTTAGGCAAGTCCCTAAGACGCGCATTAACCGTCATAAAAGTTTTCTCACCGTCAAAAAATCCGTTCTCGTTGAAAAATATTACTTCAGCTGCGTCAACAAAAGGCCATCCTAAAAACTCAGCGATAATTTTAGAGTTGATATACTCACCGCGACTCGCTAAGTAATCTGCAGGGGGGTAAGTTCTCAGTTCCTGTTCAATCGCGTCAATCTCTGCTCCTATGTCAAAGCTGATACCCAGTTCAGTGATGATTGAGGCGTAACGTTCCTTAATTTTTGCAAGTACTTCCGAATAGTCATTGCCTCTTGCAAACTCACTGTAACAGCTGTAGAGCAAATCGGTTACTTTCACGTCATCACTGAATCTTTTTCCCGGTGCTGAAGCAACGAGGTATTTACGTTCGGGATTGGCCTTAACTATTTCAGCAGCCTTACGTATCTGTGAAGCGTCTGCCAATGATGTTCCGCCGAATTTTACTGTGATTGTCCTGCTCAATTTATATCGTCCTGTCTCCTGTCCTAATTTTTGTTAAATGAATATGCCAATGATGAGTGCATTGCCGCTGCCGTAATAATTGCGTCAGGGTCAGGCAAAAATTTATCGCTGTGCAAAGGATATTCACAGCCTGCACCTATGTGGTAGAAGCACCCTGTCTTAGCTATTATGAAACTACCGAAGTCCTCACTGATAAACAACGGCTTTTCTATTACAGTTACCCTTTCATCGCCGAAAACTTCACGCGCTGTTTTCTCGGCCAACGATGTTAGTCCGTCATTATCGTTGACGACTCCGACACATGAGTCGGTGATTTCGCATTCGCATTTAGCTCCGAATTTTTCTGAGACTGCCTGAGATTTTTCGGCCAGTTCCCTGCACATTCTTGCGCGTTCTGCGAGGCCGTAAGTACGGATTATCCCTTCAAGGTCTGCGCGTCCTGCAAG
>JAFTBA010000291.1 GCA_017458545.1 Synergistaceae bacterium
ACTGCGGGCATGTTGAGTAAATTTTCGCGTAGGAGGTCAACGTCAAGATTTATATCACTGACGGCATATTTCACGAGAACGGATATACCGACGATGAGCAGATAGAGCAGTAATTTTTTGGGAGTGAATAATTTTTTCATGTCCGTGTGATTTTTCGGCGGACTATTCGCATTTCTGACTCTCTCTATTATCACGCAACCACACGAGAAATCTTGCGTAGTCCGCTAGTTTTGCGAGTTCTTCATCTGTCATCAACGGAATCAGCATATCGAGAGACACATTGCCTGTTGTTGCTGTTTTTTCTGCTGTTATTGCCATAATCATTCCTCCTGAAAAAATTTTCGGGAGATGAATATTCACCTCCCTTTTTGTGCGTTACTTGCTGAGTTCCTCAAGGCGTTTGAGTGCTGACGTGCCTTTGTTTCAATCCACGCCCAAAGAGTTGAACGTGTCGTAACTTTCGGGTGAGATTTTTTTCTTGAAATTATATCTTGTTGTGATAGAATTTTAGTTATAATCACTATGCGAAAATTACGTTGAAAGGAGTATTGACAAAATTGCACGAAAATCAGTATAACGTGGCTCGTTCGATAAATCTACCCTAAATTTCCCCCAAAATTCACCCAAAATTCACAACTGTATATAGAGAGGTACTGCCATGCTGTTTAATTCGTGGCAGTTCGGAGTGTTTTTGCCGATTGTTTTCGGGCTGTACTGGTCAGTTCCGCAAAGATTCAGGTGGCTGTTGATACTGATTGCGAGTTACTGGTTCTACATGAGCTGGAACGTAAAATACATAGTCCTGATTCTCTTCACAACAATAATTTCGTACATGGCCGGAATATTTCTTGAACGTTATAGAGAGAATAAGTCTGTCAAAAAATTCATTCTCACATTCACGCTGCTGTCGTGTCTCGGAGTTCTGTTTGTCTTCAAGTACTTCAACTTTTTCTCAGAGAGCCTCGTGAACTTCCTGAGTATGTTCGCTGTTCACCTTCATCATACGACATTGAAACTGTTACTTCCAGTCGGAATATCGTTCTACACGTTCCAGACATTATCGTACGTCATTGACGTATACAGGGGAAACGTTAAGGCCGAGAGGCATTTCGGAATCTATGCGGCGTTCATATCGTTCTTTCCGCAATTAGTGGCAGGGCCGATTGAACGGACGAATAATCTTCTGCCTCAGATAAAGGCCGCTCACGATTTCGATTACGCTCAGGCGGCTTACGGAATGAAGCTTATGACGTGGGGATTTTTCAAGAAACTTTGTGTTGCGGACGTTGTTGCTGTGTGGTCGGATAGAGTGTTCAATGACGTTTACAGTTATAAAGGATTCGCGTTGATTCTTGCTGCGTTTTTCTTCACGGTTCAAATTTACTGCGACTTCTCTGGATATTCGGACATAGCTAGGGGCTGCGCGAAACTTTTCGGAATTGAGCTTATGGAGAATTTCAGGAGCCCGTATTTCTCCGCAAGTATCCGGGAGTTCTGGAGCAGGTGGCACATATCACTGTCAACATGGTTTCGTGATTACGTGTACATTCCTTTAGGAGGCAATCGCTGTGGGAAGTTCCGGCACAACGTGAACTTGATGATAACGTTCATCGTTTCGGGATTGTGGCATGGTGCGAACTGGACGTTCGTTTTGTGGGGAGCTGTTCATGGATTGGCTCAGATTGTTGAGAATGCGTTTTTGCCGAAAGGACATGAGCCGAAGGGATCCGTTAGAGCGCTCAGAGTGTTCATTACGTTTTTACTCGTGATGATGGCGTGGGTGTTCTTTAGGGCAAACAGCATCGGTGAGGCGTTGTATGTTCTGGGTAATCTCTTCACGGGAATTTCTGATGTCCGCGCATACTTCGTAGAAGCAGGCTATAAGGTGTTCGAGGCTTCGCTTGGAGACAAGGTTTCAGCGTTCATGAGTATTCTAACGCTTTGCGTGTGGGATTGGGGATCGCTGAAACGAGATGTTATCACACGTATTACGATGAAAAAATCTCCTGTCCTGCGTTACGCATTCTATTTCGGACTGTTGACAGCTCTTCTTTGCCTGCAAGCTATCGATACAACGGACTTCGTGTATTTTCAGTTCTAACGAGGTAAGAATAAAATGAAAAAATTTTTGTTGAAACTCTCAATTTTCGCAGCTTATGTTGTTCTTGCGAGCGTGATATTTCCTATCTGGCTTGATCCCTTCAATGTATTTCATGCCGAACGTATCAGACCTAACCGGATTGAACCAAACAAGAACTACATTAAAATGAAATATATTCTGGCCAATCCTAAAAAGTTTGATACATTCATCTTCGGCTCATCAAGGGTAGGCAGGATATGCACGGATAAGATTGCTGACGAAAAATGTTATAACATGACGTATTCCGTAGGGCTTCCAGGTTGGCATCTTCTGAACCTAAAAACGTTTCTGAAAAATGGAATACAGCCGAGAAAAGTGTACATAGGAATTGATTCTGTATCATATACAAGTAATTATGATAGACAGGTGAATGAACCCCTTCGCTGTCCATATGAATATCTTGCTGATGATGCGTGGCATTTAATGAGGCTCTATCTTGTACCAAGCATGATATTTGGGTCTGTAATAGCAATGTTAGATAGTCGGTCAAGTAAAATAGATGTCGATATATTTTATAAATATGGATACACTGCATTTACTACTTCCTCTGAGCGTAAGTATGACTGGAGTAAGGCTATTCCTTCAGTAGGCAAAAAAGTGGAAATTGACAAGGCATTGAATTTTATCCGTGAGATTGCTGACATATGTCGTCAAAATGGTATTGAGCTGGTTCTGTTCACGAATCCTATGCACCGTATAACGTATCTTGCTTCTGTGAACGATAAAGACTACTTCAAATTCCTTGAAGGTGTAGCGGAAATTTCTGATTTCTGGAACTTCAGCAGTATCAATGATATAACTGTCAACAACGATAATTACATTGAAACGAGTCACTACAAGTATGAAGTCGGTGATCTCATCATCGACGTAATCTGCAACGGAAAATCATTCCCTGAACTTCAGCGTCAAGGCTTCGGCGTAAAAGTCACACGCGAAAACGCAAAAGACTTCATCGCAATGTTACGAAAACAAGCAGAGGAGTTCAAAGAATAACAACATAACGGCCATGTAATATAATGTGTCAAACACAATCATATTACAGAAGGCCGTGAAATTCATGTCAGAACAATACAACATAACAGGAATGAGCTGCGCCGCATGTTCAGCAAGAGTCGAGCGCGTAGTCAAGAAATTACCCGGC
>JAFTBA010000292.1 GCA_017458545.1 Synergistaceae bacterium
AACTTTTTGCCAACTGCATGAAGGACTCCGAACTCTCAAAGCTCGCTAAGGAACTCGGTTACAACGAGGGCCTGCCTGTTGTTGAAGACCCCAAGATAATTTCACCGAGAGCATTTCTTGATGAGTGCATGAACGTGCGCTTCCCTAATCCGTATTTGGGCGACACAAGCGCGAGGATTGCTACGGATATTTCGCAGGGATTGGCGTTCAGATTCGGCGAGACAATAAAGGCTTATGTTTCGCGCGGTGGTTCAGCTGCTAAACTGAAAGCCGTACCGCTGGCGATAACGGGATGGCTGAGGTATATTCTGAGGGTTGACGATAAGGGAGGGAGCTTTGAGCTTTCGCCTGACCCGATGAACGATGAGATGACAAAACAGCTTGAGGGTGTAACGGTCGGTAAACCTGAGACCGCCGAAGGGAAGTTACGCCCTATACTGAGCAACGCGCATATATTCGGAGTCAATCTCTATGACGCAGGACTCGGCGAAAAAATCGAGGAGATGTTCCGTGAGGAAATCGCAGGAGTCGGAGCTGTAAGAGCAACGCTGAAAAAGTATTTGGCATAAAGTTTCAGTGTGAAAATTTGAATCAAATATTAACGGCCTGATTTGCTGATATAATCTCGGCAATCAGGCATTTTTTTGTGAAGGAGGCAACAATAATGAAAGGCATAGTATTGGCAGGAGGAAGCGGAACACGTTTGTACCCTCTCACGCTCGTAACCTCCAAGCAGCTTTTACCCGTTTACGACAAACCTATGATATATTACCCTGTATCAATCTTAATGCAGGCTAAAATCCGCGACATTCTCATCATCTCAACACCTGATGATTTACCCAGATTCGAGAAACTTTTGGGAACAGGTGAGAGATTCGGCGTTAATTTCTCGTACGAGGTTCAGCCTTCACCTGACGGACTCGCTCAGGCTTTCATAATCGGCAAAAAATTTATCGGTTCAGACTGCGTTGCTATGATATTGGGCGACAATATTTTTTCGGGTCAGGGTTTAGCCCGGAGACTCAACGAGGCTGTTAATGACGCTGAGTCCGGAAAAGGAGCAACGATTTTCGGTTACTATGTCGATGACCCAGAACGTTTCGGTATCGTTGAGTTCGATAAAAACGGCCGTGCAGTTTCAATCGAAGAAAAACCGCAACACCCTAAGAGCAATTACTGCGTTACGGGCTTGTACTTCTATGATAACAGGGTCGTTGAGTTCGCAGAAAACTTAAAGCCCTCAAAACGCGGTGAACTCGAAATTACTGACCTCAACAGAATATACCTTGAACGCTGTGAACTTAACGTTAAACTTCTCGGTCAGGGTTTCACATGGTTAGACACTGGGACTCATGAGAGCCTCGCTGACGCAACGAACTTCGTTAAGACGCTTGAGACACATCAGCACAGAAAGATAGCATGTCTTGAGGAAATAGCTTACCTTAACGGCTGGATTACACGCGAACAGGTGATGAGTATTGCCGAACAGCTCAGAAAAAATCAGTACGGTCAATATTTGATTGACGTTGTCGAAGGGAAGTATATAGATGTCAGATAATTTTTTTGTTACGGGTGCTAACGGTCAGTTAGGGCGCGACTTAATCCATGAATTAACATCTCGCGGAATCAAATGCGTTGCGTCAGATTTACAGGACAAATTCACAGGTATTGAGGAATGCGAATACATACAGCTCGATATTACGGACTATGATTCTGTTGACAGGGCAATACATGACTCAATGCCCTCAAGAGTGATTCACTGCGCTGCATGGACAGCCGTTGACGCTGCAGAAGACGAGTCGAACAGAGCGAAAGTTTACGCTGTTAATGTTACGGGAACTGAGAACATCGCTAAAGCATGTGCCAAGTATGACACTGTTATGACGTACATAAGCACTGATTATATTTTTGACGGAACCGGAACGACTCCGAGAACGCCCGATGATGAGTCTTTTGCGCCGTTGAACTACTACGGCAAAACGAAGCTCGAAGGTGAGTTAGCAGTCAAAAAATACCTGCAAAAATTCTTCATCGTCAGAATAGCATGGGTATTCGGTGCTAACGGTAACAATTTCGTCAGAACAATGCTCAAACTCGCTAAGACTCATGACACATTAAGAGTCGTAAACGATCAGATAGGAACACCGACTTACACACCCGATTTGGCGAGGCTGCTTGCTGATATTAACATGACTGAAAAATTCGGGATATATCACGCGACTAATGAGGGCGGTTACATAAGCTGGTATGATTTTGCCTGCGAAATATTCAGTCAGGCAGGAGTCAAAGTAAATGTTATTCCTGTTACTACTGCCGAATACGGTTTATCGAAAGCTAAGAGGCCGTATAATTCCAGACTCGATAAAAGCAAATTGAGTGCTTCGGGATTTGAACCGTTACCCGACTGGAAGGACGCATTAAGGAGGTATTTAGCGTTAAATGGGACAGATTAATGTTGAACATGATGCCGGCGGAATCAAAGGGCTTTGCGTAATAACCCCTACGGTTCACGGCGATAAGAGAGGATATTTCACGGAGACCTATAACAAACGTGAAATGAGCGAGGCAGGATTGGATTTTGATT
>JAFTBA010000293.1 GCA_017458545.1 Synergistaceae bacterium
CTTGCCTGACCTCTTGCGCCACCCAAAGGCTGATGAATCATTACCTCAGCATTAGGAAGAGCGAGGCGTTTACCTTTTGCACCGCCTGCAAGCAGAATAGCGGCCATGCTCGCGGCGAGTCCGACACAAATAGTTGAGACCTGCGGCTTGATGTACTGCATTGTGTCATATATCGCTAATCCTGCCGTAACGCTTCCGCCGGGACTGTTGATGTAAATGTTGATGTCCTTGTCGGGGTCTTCGCTCTCAAGGAAGAGCATTTGAGCGACTATTGAGTTTGCAACGTCGTCAACGATTTCGGAGCCGAGAAAAATTATCCTGTCCTTGAGCAGACGGCTGTAGATGTCATAACTCCTTTCACCTCTGCCGGTCTGCTCAATTACATAAGGTATATAGTAGGGCATGAATTACTCTCCCTGATTCTCTGAAGGTGTTTCAGGCTTTGAGAGTTCTTTGACTTCTTTGACGGCCATGTGAGTGAGCATTACTTCAACGGTCTTGTCCCATCTGAGCTGGTCAGTGAGTCGGTCTAACTGGTTCTTGTTCTCGTGGAAATACTTTGCCACAAATCCCTTCGAAACATGAAGCTCTGCTGCCCTGCGCTCAAATTCGGCCTCCAAATCATCCTGTTCAATATGAATGTCAAACTTCTTAGCGAGTTCGTCCATTACAAGAACATTTCTGACTGCTGTTTCGGCTCTGTCCTTGAGAAGTGTCTCATAACCTTTACGTCCTTCCTCAGTGCCTATACCGAACGCAGTATTGAGGTCAATACCGTTAGACCTAGCCCAGTTCTCATCTTCACGGCGCATTGATAATATCTGCTGTGATATGAATTTGTCGGGTAATTCGACTTTAGCTTTTGACGCAACGAGATCGACGGCGCGGTTGTAAAGGTCTGATTTGTTCTCCTGTTCGACTTCGCCCTCAATATCCTGTTTCAGCCTCGCCCTGTAAGCTGTGTCGTCCTTAATGTCGGTGTCAGGGCCGAAAACGTTTTTGTAGAACTCCTCGTTGACTTCGGGGAGAACGTACTCTGAGACCGTTTCAATCTTCATTCTGTAACTTACGTGTTTGCCTGCGAGAGATCTGTCTGCATGGCCCTCTTCAACATCGAACACTGCACTGACTTCATCGCCCTTTGACTTGCCGATTAACGCCTCACGAACCTGTACTCTTACTGTTTCATCGGCGAGGTTAATTTTCTCGTGGGTAGTTTCGGGTTTGGGCTGTTCTTCAGTTTCAGAACCGTCAGGGTTGATTGTCCTTATAGTGAGTTCGAGGTCAATCAAATCTCCGTCCTGTATGGGTCTGTCAGTCTCTTTGATGTCAGCGAGCTGAACGCGTATTCTTTTAGCGAGTCTGTCAACGTCAGCGTCAGTAACTTCAGTAACGACTTTTTCGATTTCGAGGCCGTCAATTTCGGGGAGTTCGACTTCGGGGCGTACCTCGAAGGTAAGCTCACACATAACGGGTTTGCCTTCCTCTATTTTCTCTGTAACGTTGAGCGAAGGGGTTTCGATGAGGTCAAGCTCATAGTCCTCAATTATCTGCTGAAGCTCATCAGACATAATTTTTTCGATGGCCTCATTATAGATTGCCTCACGGCCGTAACGCATTTCGATAATTCTGCGGGGTGTATGGCCTTTACGGAAACCGGGAAAATTTCCCTGCTGTGATAATTCGTTGAGTGTTTTGTTGAGAGCTTTGGTGAACTCGTTTGCTTCGATTTCTGTTTTAATCTTGACGATATTTTTTTCCTGTCCCAGCAATTCTGTTCTCATTATGAAATTCAGGACTCCTTTATGAAATGTGAATCTTAAAATTGCCCTGAACGATTCAAACAGGGCATACGTAAATGAGATTTTATCACAAAAAGACACTGAAGTGTTAAGCGTGAAACCTGACATTAAGACTCAAAATGGAAACAAATCTTAGCGAAGGAGGTTGAATTTTTTTGACGGTATAATATTTATCGGGCTGTGAAAGGAGGAAATTTATGGCGAAGGAAGAGGGACGAATAAGGTTTCATTACGGATTTTACGCAGCGATGAAGGTTGAATACGACCTAATGCACGCTGATGTTACGTATGAGCAGGAGATTCAGTTAGGCGAAGACCCTA
>JAFTBA010000294.1 GCA_017458545.1 Synergistaceae bacterium
ATTCTCCGTCTGACTGCTGATATTCTTTGTTGAGGTTTACGCCGTAACTTTTCTGTTCGATTATTGTTTTTGTTGACGGTATGTAAACGTCAATGAAACTCGTGTGGTCAAGTGATACCCTTTTCTGGAACTCAACAAAATTACCGGGCTTTTCGACTCCTAAAACGTCATGTAAAAGTTCAAGCCAGAATGTTGCGGTATCACTAATCTCATCGCCTTTGCCCTCCCACCTGAGAGAGAATTTTTCGGCGTTGTCCAAACAGAAACCCTCCTGTCAAAAAAAAATTGAACCGACTCATTTTACAGGTGCGTGAAAATTTTTGCACCTCTTACGCTATAATACAGTCATTCAGTTTTTACACTTTTATCCATTGAGGGGAGTGTTTATATAACGATGAACCTGCCTACATTCATAGGAGGAGTACATCCTCCTGAGGGCAAAGCTCTTACGGAACACAAGGCTATTGAAATCCTAAGACCTTCTGAACCGTGTGAGTTCGTTTATCCGTTGTCTCAGCATATCGGCGCACCATGTTCACCTCTCGTGAAAAAAGGAGATACTGTTCTTGCAGGACAGAAAATTGCCGATACTGACGCATTCGTTTCAGCCCCGATCTTTTCGGGAGTATCAGGTACGGTCAAAGCCGTTGAACCGAGAATGACAGTACCAGGCAGCCTTGACCCCTGTATAGTTATTGAGAGCGACGGCAAATACACTAAAGCTCCTTCGCTGCTCGATGAACTGGGACATAAGCCTGCACCTTCCGAGTACGTCAAGCTGATTCGTTCAGCCGGTATTGTCGGAATGGGAGGGGCATGTTTCCCTACACACGTCAAACTCTCACCGCCTAAAGACCGCTTAATCAAATGGGTCATCATTAACGCTGCAGAATGCGAACCGTATTTGTCATGCGATAACAGACTCATGATTGAGAGTCCTGACGAGGTTATCAGGGGATTAGGTTATGTGCTTGAGATTTTCCCTGAAGCTAAGGGAGTCATAGCTATTGAGAACAACAAGCCCGAAGCAATTTCAACAATGACTGCCCACAACAAAAACCCCAGAATCACAGTCATGCCTCACACCGTTAAATACCCTCAGGGTGCTGAGAAAATGCTCATCTGGTCGGTAACAGGTCAGGAAGTTCCTTTAGTCCCTGCGTTACCAGCCGATGTAGGGTGCATAGTCCTCAACACACGCACATCATGGCACATCTGCAAGGCTATCGAGAACGGCGAACCCGTAACCGAACGCATAATCTCAGTAACAGGTGATGCAGTAGTTGAGCCTAAGAACGTTCAAGTGCCTTTGGGAATCTCAGTGCGTGAACTGGTGCATTTCTGCGGAGGCTTCAGCGATGAACCCGTTAAGATTATTGCAGGAGGGCCTATGATGGGTCTTGCTATGAGGTCAATAGATGTCCCTGTCGTTAAAGGCACGTCAGGAATCTTAGCCCTCACCAAGAAGCTGGCATACATTGCCGAAGAGTCTGCCTGTATCAGGTGCGGTAAATGTATTGAGGGCTGTCCCATGCACCTTAACCCTACGCAGCTGGATCAGTTCGTAAGGCGGAGGGATTTCGAGTCGTTCGAGGCGTTTAACGGCATGAACTGTATAGAGTGCGGATGCTGTTCGTATTCATGCCCTGCCTCAAGACATTTGGCACAGGCGTGCAAGACAGGCAAAGCTGAAGTTAATGCTCTCAGGCGCAAGGCAGCAGCTCAGGCAAAAGCTAAACAGGAGGCGAAGTAATCATTATGTCAACAAAACTTGTAGTATCTTCATCACCGCATGTACATTCCGGGTTCAGCACTCAGAAAATTATGGGCATGGTGATATATTCGCTTCTGCCCGCCGGAATTATGGGTGTATATCTTCTCGGTTTACGTTCACTGCTGGTGATAATAGCGTGCGTAGCCGCGTGTGCTTTAAGCGAATGGTGCTGGCAGAAATTCGTTATGCACCGCAAAGACACAACAGGTGATTTATCGGCTGTAGTTACGGGATTACTGCTCGCGTATAACCTTCCTCCTACTATACCATTATGGATGGCTATATGCGGTTCAGTCTTCGCAATAATAATCGTAAAGCAATTCTACGGCGGTATAGGCTGCAACATTGTCAACCCTGCTCTCGCGGCAAGAGCAATGATGTTAATCTCATGGCCTACTGCTATGACAACATGGACGGTTCAGGGAGTCTCAGGTGCTACACCGTTAGCGGCAATGAAAGCAGGAACGTTACCTGCGAATCTCTCATGGTGGAGTCTGATTAGCGGCGATATGGGAGGCTGTATAGGTGAGACCAGCGCAATACTGCTGATACTCGGAGGAGCTTATTTAGTCTGGGAGGACGTAATCAGCGCACGTATACCGTTGACCTACATTTTGACGACAGCGATTCTGTCTGCACTGTTCGGACACGGAGGCGGTATGTTCCCTGTTCACGAGATATTGACGGGAGGATTACTGCTCGGAGCAATCTTCATGGCTACTGATTACACAACATCACCGATGACCGAAAAGGGGCAGTACATTTACGCATTCGGGTGCGGATTACTGACTGCGTTAATCAGGACATGGGGCGGTTACCCTGAAGGAGTATCGTTCTCAATTCTCATCATGAACATAGCAGTACCGTTAATCGACAAGTACACTGAGCCTCAAACGCTTGGTGCGCCTAAAAGCAACTTTTTCAAGAGAATGGGGGGCAAATCATAATGTCGGAAGCAGTAAAAGAAACAGCAAATGATTCAGTATCATTCAAAGACGCATTAAGGAAAGCCCTTCATCTCGGAGGGACATTGTTTGCGGTAACAGCAGTAACAGGATTAATACTCGGCCTTGTTGAGAACGTTACGAGCAAAGCAATTTTACGCGCTGAAATCGAAGCCCGTAATGAGGCATACAAAATCATAATGCCTGCAGGAAAAACATTTGAGGATGAAGAAGTTAAACCCGATGATTTTGTTACTGGGGTCGTTAAGGCAAGCGATGAGTCTGGTATTGTAGGCTGGTGCGTGTCGGTAAGCTCGAAAGGTTACGGCGGTCAGCTTGGTTTTGTTGTAGGAATAACGAAGGACGGAACAGTTAAGGCCATCAACATTTTGAATCACTCCGAAACTCCGGGACTCGGTGCGAAATCTACTGAGCCTGAATTTTATGAACAGTTTAATGACAAATCGTCATTGCCGTTGAAAGTCGTTAAGGGCGGAGCGTCTAACCCTGATGAGATTTCGGCGATTTCGGGAGCAACTATAACATCTAATGCAGTAGTCAGCGGAGTAAACGGAGCAGTTGATTACTGGAACAGGAATTTGAAGGGGGCTGAATAAAATTGAGCCGTAGTAAATTCGGAATTATCACTAACGGAATACTCGCTGAGAATCCTACGTTTGTGCAGTGCATAGGATTATGTCCTACATTGGCGGTAACAACGAGTGTTGCCAACGGTCTCGGAATGGGTATAGCTGCAACGTTCGTGTTAATCGCTTCAAACGCGGTCATATCACTTCTCCGCAAGATAGTACCTGATGAAGTCCGTATACCCATTTTCATAGTAGTAATAGCAGGGTTCGTAACAGTCATTGAGTTTATGATGAAGGGGTTTGCACCCGAACTCAACAAGTCATTGGGAATATTCATACCGTTAATAGTCGTCAACTGTATCATTCTGGCACGTGCTGAGGCTTTTGCGTCAAAAAACAGCGTGTTTGCTTCTGCGCTTGACGGTGTAGGAATGGGCTTAGGGTTTACGATTGCATTAATGTTCTTGGGGGCAATCCGTGAAGTTTTCGGTGCAGGTACTTTACTGGGCAATCCCGTAGTGAGCTTTGAACCTGCTCTGTTAATCGTTCTTGCGCCCGGAGGATTCATAGTGTTAGGGTGCTGCATGGGAGCGTTCAGGGCGTTACAGGCAAGAGCAGCTAAGATGAAGGGACTCGCTGCAACACCTGCTGAGGCAAGACCTATGGGGTGCGGTTCGTGCATAATGGCCAAGTTCTGCAAGAAGGACGCTTCAGACTGTGAGGAGGCGAAATCCTGATGACAATCACAGAATTGTTCCTGCTTTTTGTAAGCTCTATATTCGTTCATAACATACTGCTCTCAAGATTCTTAGGGTGCTGTCCTTTCATGGGAGTAAGCTCGAAACTCAAAACAGCTCAGGGTATGGGAGCAGCTGTTGTATTCGTCATAGTCCTTGCGTCATTAATGACGTGGTTAACATATAACTACCTGCTTGTGCCGTTACACCTTGAGTATTTGTACACGTTATCATTCATACTGGTTATAGCGGCACTGGTTCAGTTTGTTGAACTTGCGCTAAAGAAACTCAATCCGACTCTCTATAAGTCATTGGGAATTTTCCTTCCGTTAATCACAACTAACTGTGCTGTTTTGGGCGTAGCAGTCCTCAACATGAACGAGGGTTACGGACTTGCCGCTTCACTGGTTAATGCGTTCGGATCGTCATTAGGTTTCCTTCTGGCAATATCATTGATGGCAGGAATACGCGAACGTATTGAGGACAATGAAGGAATCCCCGACAGTTTGCAGGGCTTGCCGATGGCGTTAATCACTGCGGGTTTAATGTCGATAGCCTTCATGGGCTTCACGGGCATCATAAAGTAGGGAGGCTGAGAACATGAACATAATGCACGTAATGATAACCCCGTTGGCTCTCATGGGAGTGATGGGAGGAGTATTCGGAGTATTGCTTGCGATAGCGTCAATAATATTCAGGGTACATCAGGACGACAGAATAGGCAAAATCCGTGCAGCACTTCCCGGAGCTAACTGCGGAGGCTGCGGTTATCCCGGCTGTGACGGATATGCTGCCGGTGTCGTGAATGACGGTGCCCCGGTCAACAAATGCAACGTAGGCGGTGCACCTGTTGCGGAGATTATAGCGTCAATTATGGGAGTTCAGGCAGGATCAAGCGTTCCTATGAGGACGTTCCTTAAATGCAAGGGAACTTGTGAGGCTTCACCGCGCAAACTCACTTATGAGGGTGTTCACGACTGCAAAAGTGCTGCAGTAATTCCAGGCGGCTCGCCTAATTCGTGTCCATTCGGGTGCATAGGATTGGGAACTTGCGTGAGCGTGTGCGTATTCGGTGCATTGTCGATAGGTGATGACGGTTTGCCGAAGGTTGACCTCTCGAAATGTGTAGGCTGCGGAACGTGCGTAGCTAATTGCCCGAAGGGTGTACTGACTCTGATTCCGAGAAGTGCTGATGTTGTTGTGGCATGTAATTCGCACTGGAAAGGCCCTATGGTTAAGAGCGTTTGCAGTGCAGGGTGTATAGGCTGTACGCTGTGCGCGAAGAAATGCCCGAAACAGGCTATCGAAATCGTTAATGACTTGGCCGTTATTGACCAGAGCAAGTGCGTTAAGTGCGGAATTTGCGCGAAGGTATGTCCTGCGAAGTGCATTAACGTTGGCGAGAAAGTTACCGTGATGGAAAAATCAGCGTAACAAAAAAATTAATCCCGTTAAAAATTCCCCTGCTTGTGAAAAATTTACAGGCAGGGTTTTTGTTAAAGTTAAGCAGGTGATTTCAGAATGATAATAAAAAAATTTTGCTGTGCTGTGTTTTTGACGGTGTTGTTATGCTGCTCTGTTTTCGCAACAACCAGATCAGAGTTAAAGCGAATGAGTGAGTTTGTCACCGGTTTCATCGAGCTGGACTATTACAATTTCGATTCACGTAACATAACTATGGGGGAACTGATTAAATTCGGAATTTGGCATAATTACATGCACAACTGGGACAGCGACAGGAAGTTAATAGAACAAGTGGAAAACGACTCTTATAACTGCGCAGTTTCTGCGAAAAATGTTGAAGCTGCTGTCAGAAAATATTTTGCCCTTCCCGTAAAACATCAGAATATTAACATTGACGGCTTTGTCTATCCTTACAAAAACGGAATGTATTATTTCAATGCAGCTGACGGAGTCCCATCCCGTGCGGAGGTTCAGGAAGCAACAAAAAAAGGAAACGTAATAACAATGCGCGGTAAAATTGTCTTTAACAACGTTGACGATGAAGACGAAATTTTAGGGGAGTTTGTTGCAACAGCTAAACCGCATAAATGGAAAGGCAAAAATACTTGGGTGATTTTGTCATTGAAATCAATCTTCTACGAAGAATGAATTAAACTTGAGTCGAGGCTATATAATTCCTGCA
>JAFTBA010000048.1 GCA_017458545.1 Synergistaceae bacterium
GAGCTTGAGCTTCAGGAAGACCACTTCAACCCTTACGGCATACCCTACGGCGGAGTACTCTTCACAATGGCAGATGATACGGCAGGAGTAGCTTTCATCAGCGCAGGAGGCTACGGCGTAACGATTAACGGACATGTAGACTACCTCAGAGGTTCACGGAACGCACAGAAGTTAATCTGCACCGCTAAAGTCAGGAAAGCAGGCAAAAGAATATTCTATATTGACGCTGACATAGTAAACGAAAAAGGTGATGACCTTTGCCGATTCAAATTCGTATTCTTTAACTTTGAAGTCAATCAGCAGACTGTTGAAGAAAAAAATTAATCCGACTTTTTATAATCCCCCGTCGGATTATTAAGGGGCTGTGAAGTTTATGCCGCGTTCGTCATGATTTCGATGAACGCTTCAAGTCTGGTCTCAATCTGTCCTTTGTCGGACTGCGAAAAATCAGTGTCCAGTCTCAAATACGGCAAGCCAAGTTCATTCTGTACAACACCTGCCGTAGTAAACGCTTCAACCGCAAACGTATGGCACCCGTGAAGCACTATTTCAATCACTCCGTCAGCCTGATACTCTTTTACTGACTCGCGTATGTCGTTGAACCTCTCATTGTTGGGAGTCATCACTGAACAATTAATCTTCAAATAACGCTCCGCAATCGCACGGTATGGGTCTTCTGCGTTCTCGTCAACCATAAATTTCTGCACTCTTGGCCCTGAACATATATCAGCGCATACATAATCAGCTCCGAGTTCCTCAAGACGCTTTATGATCTTGTCCCTGACTCCTGCATTAGGGCAGCCCGTGATTAACACTCTCGGTCTGTTACCGTCAACTTCTCGGACTCTGCTCTTCATTTCGCGCGTAATGCCCTCAATTTTTGCGATTAAATCATCATCGGTAAAGTGAAAATCCGCGCTCTCTGCCACAGTGCTTATCTCGTAGCCCGAAACAGGAGACGGTTTAGTCTTAGCTACCTCGTACAAGTCAACAATAGCTTTACGCAGACGGTTACGGTATCGGATTGCCTCGCGCAGTTTTTCGTCAGTAATCGTTACTCCGAAAAGCTCCTCGAGAAATCTGGCGGTCTTCCTCATTTCCTCAGTCCACATCTCTATCGCTAATGCCTGAGTCCTGCTCTGCGGAAGATTTAATACATGAACGGGTTTAATCCTGCTCATGAGTTCGTACATTTTCTTTTTGCCGTCGCAGGTTGTCTCTGCGATTATAGCGTCAGAAAAGTAAAAGTACGGGCACTGATCCGTGAATGCCATTCCGTAACTGGCCTTAATCAACGGGCATATAGTCTTAGGCAAAACAGTCTCAGCTTCAGCGATACCCTGCTCGCTTTTTCCGCAGAGTCCTACTGAAATTGCTCCTGCTGCGTTGATGATTTCGAGCGGCGTGTATGAACAGAATGTACCGATTACTTTTTTGCCTGACTCTTTAGCGTTGTACAAGGCCATGAATGATTTTTTGCGCGCCTCGTTGAACGTCTCAAAATTTTTCGGAAGTGATAACAATTTTATTCCCCCTCATAACGTGAAAAGGACAGGAAGATTTCTATCCCTCCTGCCCTCAAATGTTAATTTCTATTTCTTCATGAGCACGCCGTCCCATACACGGGCTAACGTCTCTTCAGTGTCGTAATTCTTGTTCAGTATTCCGCACGCCTTGTAGTCATCAATGACTTTACGCAGCGTTGCCTCTGTAGTCTCATCAGTTACCGAGTAATCGAGAGTGTTATAGAACGCAAGCACCTTATCGAACTCACCTGATGCCCATTTGTTTTCGAGCATGAGTTTAACGGCCTCTTCACGGTTAGCCATTATCCATTTGCGCGCGTTCTCGTGAGCCTGAGTAAGTTTACGCGCTGTGATGGGGCTGTTCTCAACAATGTTTTTTGAGATAGCGAATATGCAGCATGTTTCGTCCTTGAAATCGTCATCAAAAGTAATTGAGCGGATTATTCTCAGTGTACCGTTCTCAAGGAACTTCTGTATGAACTGGTCGCTCAGTAATGCAGCTGCAACTTCACCGTTCTGCATGGCCAATACAGCAGCACCTGAGTCGGTAGTCTTGAACTTAACGTCTTTAACGGGGTCAAGTCCGTCCCTCAGAAGGAAACGCATCATTATGTTAGAGTCCGAACCGCCTATGTTAGTAGTGATTGCCACAGTCTTGCCGACTAAGTCCTTTGTTGTCTGATAAGGACTGTCCTTCAGAACGCATAATGACTTGCAGCCCGTGTGCATTCCGGTTGTGAACTTCATCTGAACTCCGTTAGCCGCAGGTACAAGCAGAGTCGCTATGTGTCCGCCTGCAATATCAATTTTACCTGTTCCGAGAGCATCACCGAGAGTTACTGTATCGCCCTGATAACGGACGAGTTCGACATTGAGTCCCTCAGCCTGATAGAAACCTTTGGCGTGAGTCAAACCCAAAGTACCTGTGCAGAGACCGCCGTTATAACCCACTTTAATGGTCTTGCCGTAGGCAGGCTCTTTCTTCCAAGCCTCAAGCTCCTCTTCAGGTGTCATGGCGAATGCACCAGTTACTACAAACAGTACAACAATGATTGCCGCAAAAATTCTTTTCATTGCGGTTAAACCTCCTTTATATTTTTACTCTGCCCGAAATTGAGCAGTTCCAACACTTTTTTCCTTAACCCTAAGAACTCATCGCTGGTTCTGATTCTGGGGTATGCTAAATCGTTCCTGATGTCCTCGCGGATTCGTCCTGGTCTTGGTGCCATGACCAGTATGCGAGTGCCTAAGTATATTGCCTCGTCAATGTCATGAGTCACCATTAAGACAATGTGATTAGACCTCTGCCATAAACGCAGAATCTCATCCTGCATGTTCATTCGAGTGAAAGCGTCCAATGCTCCTAAAGGTTCATCAAGCAAGAAGACTTTAGGGTGGTTAATCATCGTCCGTATTAACGCGAGTCTCTGAGCCATTCCGCCCGATAACTGATGAGGAAAATCATTGCGGAAATCAGACAGCCCTGCCAATTCTAAAAGTCTTTCGGCTTCGGCCATGTATGAACTGTCGCGTTTAAGTCCCTGCATTTTAGCGGTGAAGTGCAAATTCTGTTCGACAGTCAGCCAGGGGAAAAGAGTAGGTTTCTGGAAGACCATTCCGCGCCCTGTGTCAGTGCCTTTGATGATTTCGCCGTTAAGCGTGATAGTGCCTGCCGTAGGGAAAATCAGACCTGCGATGAGACGCATTATCGTTGATTTACCGCACCCTGAAGGCCCGACAATAGAGAGAAATTCACCGTCATTAACAGTAAAATTAATGTCGTCAAGTGCCTGTGTAACATCTTCGCCCTCAGTCCTGGCGAAACTCTTATAGACGTGTGAAAGTTCGAGCTTATTCGGTGAGTTCATTCGGTGATGCCCTCCTGCCAGCGGAGTAATCTGCGTTTAACGGCGTTAAGCCCTCTGTTTACGGCGATGAAGACTATACAGAGGACGACTATAGCAGCGTACATTTTGCCGTACTGAGCCCAGCTTTTCTGCCATGAGACATACCAGCCTAATCCCGATTCGACTCCGACCATTTCGGCAGTAATCAGCACAAGACATGCAGAACTCATACCCTGAGTCAGTCCTTGAAGTATATTAGGGACTGCGAAGGGTACAGCAACGTTGAGGACGAGTCGGAAGGGGCTTGCACCTAAAGTTTTAGCTGCATCGTAATATGAGCGGTCAATGTTGCGAATGCCGGTCATAGTTGCTATCGTCAGCGAGTACCATACACCTAAAGCGATAATGAAAACTGCACCGCTGAATAGCGTTGAGGCAATGACCATTACTATTGGGATCCAAGTAGGCGAGGGAATAGCACCTACCAGTTTCATGAACGGTGAGATCCAGTAATCAGCATTTTTTGAACAGCCGCATGCCACTCCTGTAATCAGTCCCAGTACAGCACCGCTCATGTACCCTGTGAAAAGGAGCTTTAATGAGTTGACGGTGCAGTCGAAAAGATAAGCCCTGTCGTCAATAATTGCATTAAGGATTTCATCAGTCCATGTGAAATAGGGAAGTACTAGCTTTCCTGTTTTGAGTGTCAGGTAGTCGTAGAGCATTAACAGGACGAAAATGAACGAGTAAAACGGAGCTTTGTATCTGAGAGTGTAGAAGGTTTTACGGCTGAAGAAAGAGAGTAGGAAATATACAGCTGCGATTGAAATCAGGACGGTCAGGAAGTAAGTATATGTTGAAGTAGACGTGTTGCCCTTTAAGTTTGGGACGAACAAGTATTCAGCGAGTGCTAACAGTCCGAAAATAACGGGCATTAAGCAGACTGTGTAATCTAAGAATACACTGACGGGAGTTTTAGGACGGCTTTCAAGCTCGGCTAATCTCTCGCGTGTTAAATGGCTCAGGACATCAACGTCCATAGATTTTTTGTGCATGTGAAAATTATTCTTAATGCTAAATTTTTATGTGTCTATGTGAACTGCTGCCCTGAAATTTTTAGTGAAGGGTTAAATTGAAACGGCATGTTCAACGCAGCAGAATGCAGCACGTGCATATATTATTGTTCACGTAAACACTCTGTGCATTAAACAAAACGCTCCTTCCTGAAAGATTGATTAAAGATATAATGATGATACAGAAAAACCTGTTACATCGCAATAACAAATTATCATGCTATTCAGTTCCATTATTTAACGTATATTCATTTGGAATGATAAATTTAACTTGCCTGTCAGTCAGGGTCTGTGTTATTGGGTTTAGTGTGTGATGTGAATGGCGGCACCTGACATCGAATAAAACCCACAAATCCCCACACAAACACAATTCATAAATAAAATTCGTAAATTTTTTCTACGGTTTTTTATACGGTAAAATAAGTAC
>JAFTBA010000295.1 GCA_017458545.1 Synergistaceae bacterium
AGACTGCTGCTTACGATACCGGCATTAATATGGGCATTATCGTTCCATGAATTTTGTCACGGTTTTGCTGCGCGAATGGTCGGGGATCCTACGGCAGAACGTTACGGGAGGTTAACGCTTAATCCGTTCGCGCATTTCGACATAATAGGGACATTGATGCTGCTGTTTGTGGGGTTCGGGTGGGCTAAGCCTGTACCGATTAACACGAGGTATTTCAGGCATCCGAGAAGGGATTTAGTGATTGTATCGCTGGCAGGAGTAGCAGGAAATATTTTGACGGCAGTGCTGACGGTATTATTCTTCAAGTATTTCGGCGAAAAATGGTATGACCTTACGGGCAGAACAGGTCTTCAGTTTCTCGGAATAATGGTGAATCTGAATATGGGACTTGCTGCGTTTAACCTGATACCGATACCGCCGCTTGACGGTTCGAGAGTGCTTGATGCGTTTTTGCCGTATAAGTATTTGGAGTATTACTACTGGCTTGAACGCTACGGAATGATAATACTTTTGGTACTGCTGATGACGGGGATAATCAATGTGATTTTCGACCCGATAATCAATTTGCTGTGGTATCTTCTGCCTGATTAACAGGAAATTTTACGGTTACACCTCTTGGGAATGCTCAAGGGGTGTAATTTTATAGTGTCTTGACTGAAATATATCTGTTATTTCTTGACGTATACACGTTAATAGTTTTTTGCCTGTCAATCACTTCAACAGCGCAATTATTATTTGTATTACTCCGATTATTATTGACGCGGTTATTCCGAACATTGCTATCCTGTCGGAGTTTTGACGTTCCAGTCTGCTTATACGTTCGTCCAAACTGTCATACACCATATTTATGTCTTCCTCAAGAGAGTTTACCTTTTTTGAGAGGTTATCCATATATTAGTCTCCTCAGAACTTCTCCGATTATTGTTCCTCCAGCATAACCGAGCATTATCCAGATAAACGCACGCCATAATGCTTTTGTCACTAAATCTTCGCTCTTATGTTCCGCTTCCCGTAAAGCTATCTTCTCCCTTAGCGTCATATCAACCGTCTCCCTTCTTTTTGCCCGGCTTCAGCCTTTATATATACACATAATAGCATACTGATTATTATGAACCGGCCTGTCAATAAGCAAGGGATGTAATTTTTGTTTTTTTGTTTGACTGAAAATTTCTGTGTTATTATTTCGTCAATAAAATTTTTGCATGAAGGAAGTAATCCCACATATGACAGAAAAAAAAGGTAAAGCAGTACTCGCATACAGCGGAGGACTCGACACATCAGTAGCAGTAATGTGGCTCACTGAACAGGGCTATGACGTTATCACTATGACTGCCGATGTCGGTCAGAAAGATGTTGACCTTCAGGCCGCTAAATCAAAAGCACTCCACAGCGGAGCGGTTAAAGCCTACATATTCGACCTGAAGAAAACTTTTGTCGAAAATTACGTTTACCCCTCTCTCCGTGCTAACGCTATGTATCAGGGAACTTATCCACTTGTTTCAGCGTTATCACGTCCGTTAATCGCCAAGACACTTGTTGATATTGCCAACAAAGAAGGAGCAATAGCGGTTGCACACGGCTGCACCGGAAAAGGTCAGGACCAGGTACGAATCGAAGTCTGTGCAACAGCCCTCAACCCTAAAATCAAAGTCCTTGCGCCCGTAAGAGACTGGCATTTCACGCGCGAGGCCGAAATCGAGTACGCCAACAAACACGGTATACCTGTCCGCGCAACAGCCTCATCGCCTTACAGCACTGACGATAATTTATGGGGACGTTCAATCGAATGCGGAATGCTCGAAGATCCTTGGAACGAACCTCCTGAAGATGCTTATGAGATGACTGCCAATCCTCTTGAAGCACCTGACACTCCTGAATTTGTCGAGATTGAATTTGAGGGCGGTATACCTTCAGCGTTGAACGGCGAGAGAATGCACGGTGTTGAACTGATACAGAAGCTCAACAAAATTGCAGGCCGTCACGGTATCGGACGTATTGATATGATTGAGGACAGGCTTGTGGGTTTCAAATCGAGGGAAGTTTACGAGTGTCCGGGTTCAACGGCACTGCTTGCGGCACACAGGGCAATGGAGACATTGACGCTCGACAAGCAGGTGTTGAAGACCAAACGCGAGCTTGAAGTGAGATTTGCGGAACTGACGTATGAGGGTTATTGGTTCTCACCGCTGCGCGATGCGATTAATGCGTTCATGAACGACACACAGCGTTATGTGAACGGAACGGTGAAGATGAGACTGTTCAAAGGTCAGTGTGTAGTGCGCGGATTGAAGACGGCCAAGAGCATTTACCGTCATGATTTGGCGACATACTCTGAGGGAGATACGTTTGACCATTCAGCAGCGGTAGGGTTCATTAATATTTGGGGATTGCCCGTGAGGACTTGGACATCAACATGGCCGAGACAGGACGAGGCAGAGATTCCGATAGAGGCGTAAGATTTTAACGGCAGCCCTGAGAGATTCGGGGCTGTTTTTTTATGCGATATGAAAACTCCCTTCTATGCAGGGGGTTACCTGTAGCTTCAAGCTATGCAAAGTCCTTTTTCTCTTGTAATGTATTGTTATCTCATTACATCACAATATATTAGGATAAAGTTCAGAAGAAGACATGAAGAACAGTAGAGCGAAGATAGGTTGTCCAATGAACTCACCAGCAAAGAACTACATGACCCGTTTAGGGGTGAGGCAGTCGTAACAGGAGGCCCAAAAAACAAGCCCCTTCAGTTATAGCGAGTAACAGAGGTGTAAAAGAAGGTCA
>JAFTBA010000296.1 GCA_017458545.1 Synergistaceae bacterium
AGCCTGACCCTGATTGTTATATGCAAATAGATTCAGAGTTTCGGCTTCTTAGTTCCCCGTCAGCATTTTTTTGATTAAAGCCGAACAGGAGAGCCATGTGAATGCAAATATAACACAAATTACTTCCGAACGCAAAATTTTGCGTCCCTTAATGCAACGTTATGCAGTAGTTTAGTCTTCGGTTTTGAGCGAAATTATTGACCATGTATCTTTGCCGTTAAATTTGTAGGGTTTTGCTTTTGCGGTGAAAGGGCTTCCCTCAATGTCTTCATGGTCAGGGTAATAAGTTTCTCCGCGCATAATGATTATGCCGCCTTTGCTTTCTGTTTCGTATACTCTTGCGTAGACCGTTTCGCCGTCAGCACCCTCGAAATGATAGACCTTGCCGTCGTAATGAAGAAATCTTTTGTCGTCAACGTTACGGTGATTGATGTCGAGGTCGAAATATTTTCGTACTGATTCTGCGACGAATTTTTTGTCGATGATTAATGAACCGTAAGGGCAGTTTTTATCGGGGCAGCGTTTGATTCTGGTCTTAAAGTTGTTTCTGTAGTTGTGCCAAATTCCGAACTCTGCGAGGTCAGTATCGGACAGGTCTTCAATGTTGAAGTCGTACATGCCTGTTTCGGTGAAGTTGCTGATGAAGACGCTCATTCGTTTGAGTTCAGAAGGTGAAGCAGCGAATGCCGAAGCAGTGAATACCGTAAGCAGTATAAACGCAGATAAAATTTTTCTCATAATAATTTTTCCTTTCCGTATGAAGTAACTGCAATAATAAACCGTTCTGTTCAAGTATGCAATTTTATTTATGTCTGTTGTTCGTCCCAGCCCCATCTGAAAATATTGAAGTGTATTCCTCCGTCTTCCCTCACATCTTCTTTGTAGTCAATCCATGACGGCGGTGTGAAATTCTCTGTTATCGTATGCGCAAGTTCTTTAAGAATCACTGCGTTGTCAATCTTCTCAACATCAGGCACTTTCACTCCCTGTAACAGACTCTTCAACTGACGGTATGCCTTTAATCTTGCATTCTTCTCTTCGTGCAGCATGTACAAAAATAACTGTCTTGGCCCCTGAGTCTTATCCTCGTTATAGAAATCAACCCTCAATATAGGCATATTATCCTTCTTACGGTAAATCACTTTCCAGAACCATGAAGCTACTTTCATGTGCTTAACGTCTGAAGGAACAGGCGGTGTAACTGCTTCTGTCTCAGACTCATTAACATTAGCGTTCATGCTTTCCATTCCCATAATATCCTGTGAGACGCTCAAGTCCGAAAGCTCACTGAATATATGTCCGCAATGTACGCATTCCCTTGCGCGTTTCATAACTGTCTTGCGGCACTTGGGACAAATTTTGAACATGTCGCTGATTTCCTGCGATGATTTCTTACCCGTCTTAACGGTTCGGCGCGGAGGAATGATTTTCGTTACAGCCCCGTGTCTCGCTATGTTCCCTGCAAAGTCCAACACTAAACAATCCTGATGATGTCCAGGACTCTTAACCCTCATTCCGCGACCGCTCATCTGAATGTAGAGTCCAGGCGACAAAGTCGGCCTCGCCATCACTATAACGTCAATATCAGGGTAATCAAAGCCCGTTGTAGCGACTCCTACGTTCGTTACTGCGCGTATCTTCCCTGCTTTGAAGTCAGCAAAAATCTTCGCGCGTTCGTCCGATGATGTTTTGCTCGTTATAGCTGCTGCCTTAACCCCATGTGCTATGAACTCATCACGCATTGCCTCAGCATGTGAGATACTCACGCAGAACACTAACCATGCTGTCCTGTTACCTGCCCTCCTTATCGTCTCGGCTACAACTTTGCTGTTTATGTCTGAACTGTTGACGCGCGACTCAAGTTCCTGCTTCTCGTAATCCCCCTGTACCTTCTTGATTCCTTCAACGTTCATTTTGAGATCCGTGAATGTTGATGTTAAACGCGCTAAAAATCTTCTGTTCACTAATTCTTCAATCGTTACGGGCTCAATCAACGCCTGGAATATCGCATCATCTCCCTCAGTCAGTAACCCCTGCCCTAACCTGTAAGGCGTTGCAGTCAAACCTATCATTCTGAGTTTGGGGTTAAACTCCTGAAGCGATGAGAGCAATCTCCTGTACATTCCTTCGTCTTCATTCTGAATCATGTGAGCTTCATCAACGATAACAACATCGATATGCCCTAACTCTTCGGATTTACGCCAGATTGATTGTATTCCTGCTACGGTGATTGAGTCTGTTTCTTTTGTGCCTAAACCTGCGCTGTAAATTGCTAACGGTGCTTTAGGCCATGCAAGTTTGATTTTTTCAGCGTCCTGAACTAAAAGCTCTTTGACGTGTGATAGCACTAAAATTTTTGCGTCAGGCACTCTCCTTAAAATGTCCTCGCAAAATCCTGCTATTATATGCGCTTTCCCTGAACCCGTTGGGGCTACTATGCAGGGATTGCCTTTGTTCTCTCGTAACCATTTGTATGTTTCACGTATTGCTTTAACCTGATAATCTCTGAGACCCTGTATCAAATTTTCAACTCCTTAATTCATAGGGTATAGGGATTAGGGGATTAGCTAAACCCTATTCCCTATTCCCTACGCCCTAGTCCCTAGTCTTTCCCTGCCAGTTCAAGAATCTTCAGCACTACTTCGGTAGCCTTCTCCATTACCTGAACCGATACGAACTCAAAACGTCCGTGATAGTTATGACCGCCGATAAAAATATTCGGCGTAATCAGTCCCCGCCATGACAGCGCAGCTCCGTCAGTACCTCCGCGCATGGCCTTATAGAACGGTTCAATCCCTAATTCCTTCATGGCCTTAACGGGAAGTTCAACGATGTGCATATGGTCTTTGACTTTTTCGAGCATGTTGTAATACTGGTCGTGCATCTCAAGCTCAAAACGTTCGGCACCGTATTTCTTCCTCATCCAGTCAACACAGTCGGCAAAAAATTTCTTCCTCGCCTCAAAATGCTTCATGTCATGATCCCTCAATATGAAGTGCAATTCAGCGTTCTCAGTGTCGGCGTTAAACGTTAAACAGTGATAGTAGCCCTCGTATTTCTCAGTTGTTGCAGGAGTCTGGTGGGCAGGGAACATCGAGAGAAACTCGCACCCTAACGTTACAGCACTGAGCATTAAGCCCTTCGCTGAACCGGGATGCACTGAACGCCCGTGAATCTTAACGGTTGCGCTCGCAGCGTTAAAATTCTCGTAACTCACTTCACCGATTGCTCCGCCGTCAAGTGTATAAGCGAAATCAGCTCCGAACTTCTCAATGTCAAGATGACTCGCAAGCTCGCTTATCTCTTCGTCTGGAGTAAACGCTACTTTAACATCGCCGTGTTTAATCTCAGGGTGAGCGATTAGCCAGTCAACAGCTCCCATAACTTCAGCCATTCCTGCTTTGTCGTCAGCACCAAGCAATGTAGTACCGTCAGTAACAACTAAGTCATGCCCTACGTAATCCCTCATGAAAGGAAAATCATCAGGCGACATTATGATGTTAAGAGGCTCATTAAGGACTATATCACCGCCGTCATAATTTTTGACAACACGGGCCTTAACGTTTTTGCCTGAGGCTTCTGCTGCTGTGTCCATGTGAGTGATGAAACCTATCGCAGGAATTTTCCTGTCAGTGTTCGCAGGAAGCGTACCCATAACGTAGCAATGCTCACTGACTGATACGTCCTTGAAACCGCGTTCTTTGAGTTCGCGTTCCATTTCGCGCGCTAACTCCCACTGAGTGTCAGTGCTCGGTATTTTTCCTGCTAACCCTGCTTTTTCGTCCGACTGTGTATCGTACTTAACGTAATCCAAAAAATGTTCTAACGTTGTGTACTTGTACATTATTGCTTCACATTCTCCTTTGCGTAATGACATGCCGCGTAATGTCCCGTTAATACCTCCGTTAATGCCGGCGGTACACTTCTGCACTTATCCGTAGCGTAACGGCACCTTCCTGCGAAACGGCAGGCGTTAGGAGGCTCAATAGGACTCGGCACATCGCCCTCAAGTATAATACGTTCGCGTTTAACGTCCAGTTTTGCAAGCGGTATTGCCGACAATAACGCCTGTGTGTAAGGGTGAAGAGGTTTATCGAAAAGCTCTTTGTACTCCGAAAGCTCTACTATCTGACCGAGATACATCACAGCGATTCTGTCCGAGACATGACGCACTACACTGAGGTTGTGCGATATGAAAACGTAAGTGTATTTGTACTCCTTCTGAAGGGCGTTGAGAAGGTTGAGGATTTGAGCCTGTATGCAGACATCGAGAGCCGAAACAGGTTCGTCAAGCACAATGAACTCAGGGTTTAACGCTAGCGAACGCGCAATACCTATCCTCTGCCGTCTGCCCCCGTCTAGCTCATGAGGGTAACTGTTCTCAAGCCTTTCGGCAAGCCCTACAGTGTCCATTAATGAGCGTATACGCTTACGCATTTCGTTTTTGCTGCTGTAAATATTATTGACGATTAACGGTTCTGCGATTAACTCCCAGACTGATAAACGGGGGTTAAGGCACGAATACGGGTCCTGAAAAACTATCTGCACCCGTTTGCGCAAGGCTTTCATTTCTTTGGGAGATGCTTTAGTGATGTCGGTGTAACCGTTACCGTCATCGTTCCTCAAAAGAACTTTGCCCGATGTGCTGTCGAGCAGTCTTATAAGACAACGGCCTAACGTTGATTTACCGCACCCAGACTCGCCTACAAGCCCTAAAGTTTCGCCCCTCTTAATCCCGAAGCTCACATCGTCAACAGCATGTAACATTCCGCGTTTAGTCGCAAAATATTTCTTGAGGTTCTCAACTCGTATATACTCATCGCTCATCGTTATAACGCCTCCCCGTTCATGAACTTTTTGACGCAGAAAGGACACGCGGCAAAATGACCCTTTTCGGCCTCCTGCATCTCAGGCCGTGAAGTTCTGCATTCCTCAGCAGCCATTGAGCATCTCGGATGGAACGCACAGCCCGAAGGCAAATTCACGGGGTCAGGCATTAATCCCGGTATAACGGGCAGTTCGTCAACATCTTCGTCAATATCTGGAACTGAACGGAACAGTCCGCGTGTATAAGGGTGTATAGGGTGTTCGTATAGCGAACGTTTATCAGCGTATTCAACTACCCGGCCTGCGTACATGATTGCAACTTTATCGCATATGTCAGCAACTATTCCCAAATCGTGAGTGATGAGAATCATTGAGGCTGAAAATTTCTGTTTGAGTTCCTTCATTAGTTCGAGGACCTGAGCCTGAATCGTAACGTCCAATGCCGTAGTAGGTTCATCGGCAATCAGCAGTTCAGGATCGCAAGCAAGTGCAATAGCTATGACTACACGCTGTTTCATTCCGCCCGAAAACTGATGAGGATAATCGTGCATTCGTTCACGCCTTATTCCTACAAGCTCTAACATATCTCCTGCTAGCTTCAACGCTTCGGAATGGGAGACGTTTTTGTGTAGGCTAATCATTTCGGCAATCTGTTTGTCGACAGTCATAACGGGGTTAAGACTGGTCATAGGGTCCTGAAATATCATAGCGATTTTCTCACCGCGTATCTTTCTCATTTCGGCTTCTGACTTGTCGAGTAAATTCTCACCGTTGAAAATGATTTCGCCCGATTTTATTTTGCCGGGAGGATTAGGGATTAAGCGCATTATTCCGAGAGCGGTAGTTGTTTTACCTGCCCCTGTCTCACCGACAAAACCAAGCGATTCGCCCCTGCCAAGCGTAAGATTAAGCCCTTCAACAGCGTGAACGGTTCCGCTCTCAACCTCGTAATGTATCGTCAAATCCTTTATGTCAAGCATAGTATCATTCATCATCATCTTCACCTCTTCAGCTTAGGGTCAAGGGCATCACGCAGTCCGTCACCCAAAAAGTTAAGCGCAAGTATCGTCAGCATTATTGCAAGCCCCGGATAAAGCGTCATATGCGGAAAGTCCCTGATATACTGACGGCCTCCCGAAAGCATTGCGCCCCATTCGGGGTTAGGGGGCTGAATGCCGAGTCCTATGAACGATAATCCTGCGGCGTTGAGAATCGCTGAAGCTACTCCGAGAGTTGACTGTACGATTATGGGAGCCATGCTGTTGGGAATTATGTGCTTGAGAATGATACGAAGGTCTGAACTTCCTGCTGCTCTTGCTGCCTCTATGAACTCCATAGAACGAATCGAAAGCACTGACCCCCTGACTATACGCGCGTAAGTCGGTACTGCTGAGATTCCTACGGCTATCATCAGGTTCATCAGGCTGGGCCCTAATGCCGCAACTATGGCTATTGCCAGTAACGTTTGAGGTATTGACAGCAGAACGTCCATAACACGCATTATGCAGTTATCGAGTCTTCCGCTGTAATAACCCGAAACAGCCCCGAGCATTCCGCCAATAACCAGTGCTATTCCTACGGCAATGAATCCTACCTGCAATGACACTCTCGCTCCGTAAATAAGTCTGCTCAATATGTCGCGTCCGAACTCGTCAGTCCCAAGCCAATGCTGTGCCGAAGGTGTCTCGAACATGTGCATTAAGTCCTGTTTTATAGGGCTGTAAGGTGAAATTACTTCTGCGAAAATTGCGCAGAAAATCAACACGAATATTATCGCAAGGCCGAACATCGCCAAAGGACTCTTGCTGAGTCTCAAAAGGACCTCAACGAACGGGCTTCGTCTTTTTCTGACAAGCTCAGGTATAAATTTTTCATCTGACATTTATGTAAGCCCTCCCTATTTCAATTCGGCCTTAATTCGCGGGTCAATATACGCATACAGAAGGTCAA